>DASRWP010000470.1:0-5527 GCA_035654535.1 Brevundimonas sp. | reverse complement strand
CGCGTGGAAGGCGTGGCCCTCCTCGATTGCGCTCATGTCGGCGCGCTGCAGGTTGGCCGTCAGCGACAGCAGCAGATGCTCGCGGTCATCGACGTCGCGGACAACGATCGGCACGGGCTTGTCGTCGGACCAGTCGCCGTCCCAGTTCGCCTGTTTGATGGCGCGGAAGCGCCGCTCGCCGTCCACGATCCACCACTTGCCGGCCTCGGGGCGAGGCCGCACGACGATCGGCTGCATGAGGCTGCGGAGCAGGATGCTTTCGCGAAGTTCGTTGAGCGCGTCCTCGGCGTCATCGCTCTCGAAATCCTTCCGCGGGTTCAGCGGGTGCGGTTCGAGGTCCGTTAGCAGGGCCGTGAGCGCGCCGGTCGCGGCGTCTGGGTCTTCGGCGCGGGTGATGGCCGCCAGCTGGGCGAGCCCGGCCTCCGTCAGCAAGATCGGACGGGCGGCGTCAGCGTCGGCGACTTGAACGATCAGGCCGGCATTCTCGATGATCGACAGGTCGCGGGCGATGTTGGACCGCTGCCGACCCGCCATCTCGGCCAGTTCGGTCTTGGTCACCCAGCCGCCCGTCTCAATGGCGCGGAGCAACGGGGCGGCGGACACGGCGACGGGGTTCAGGTCAAAGGCCATGGGTCAGGCTCCAAGTTCGGCGAGGGTGGTGCGCAAATCGGCGGCCATGTCGGCGCGGTCGGCGTCGGACACGGCGGTCAGGCGGGGGCGGATGCGGTCGAACCAGTCGGCCTGGCTGCGCAGGGTGGCGACGTCGCGGCTGTCGCGGGCGGCGCTGATCCAGCGGTCCACGCGCTCTCGCCACGTCTTCGTGGGGGTGGTCGCGGCCATCAGCTGCGCCCTCCCAAGAGCGGCAGCTGGCCCTCGGTCGGACCGCGTTCGGAGGCGAGGGCGGCTTCGGAGATCGCGGCCTCGGCGAGGTCCTCGACCGTGCGGCCGGTGTTGCGGCTGGCCTCGGTGAGGGCGTCGTGGGTCCGTTCGTCCACGTAACAGCTCAGGACTGGCATCAGGCCGCTCCCTTGGGTTTGAAGGTCAGGACGGTCGCGCCCTCGATCGCGTGGCGTTCGATCTCCGCCTCGGGCTGCAGGGCGGCCCATGCCGTGCGAAGCGAGGCGGCTGGGGCGTCGAAGATGATGGCCAGCAGGCGCTCGCATCCCGCGGGCGGGACGTCGGCGCCGTCGTGGACTTCCGTTCCGTCCGTGCCGGCGAGGACCCGCAGGGCCACCTGATCGGCGCGCCGCTGGAGACGGAGCAGGACCTGGCGCATCACGGCCGCCGGGGTCACCCACGACAACCAGCGCCAGCGCTTGTCGTCCGTCAGGTCGCGGCCTTCGAGGGCGGGTGCGAGGGGCGTCAGGTGAACCAGCACCTTCGGCAGGGCCCCGGCGGGCGGAGTCCACGTGCTGCTCGCGACGCCGGCCGGTTCGGCCAGGGCGGTCCGCAGGCGGGTCACGCCGGCACCTGCTCGAAGGTGGAGATCACGAACCCGAGCAGGATCATGCAGATCAGGATCAGGGTGACGTCGCGCCCCGTGGTCCCGTGTTCGGGTGCGGGTTCGAGATCCATCAGGCGGCCCTCCGAAGGGCTTGTCGGGCAGCCGAGATTGCGAGGGCATGCCGCGCTTGGTGGCGCGCGTCGTCCAGCGCGTTGTGATGCTCGCCCTCGCGGCTCGGCTCGAACCCGCGGAACATATTCTTCGCGGTCCGGAAGCACCGGTTATTCCAGAAGGCCCACGGGGCCACGGTTCCGGCCTGCTGGTAGGCGGCGGAGAGCAGGACGTTGTCGAAGTCCGAGCCGTTGCCCCAGATGCGCAGGCCCGCCACGTCGCCGACCGAGCGGAGGAAGGCGGTCAGGCCAGAGAGCCCCACGTGCAGGCTGTCGGCGTTCGGGCTCAAAGCCTCAAACAGAACCCGTTGGGCCTCGGGTGTCTGCCGACCCCACCACGCCACGGTCTCGGCGTCCACGGTCGCGCCGAATGCGAGCGACGACGCCAGCGAGACTACGCCGTAATGCTCTGCGCCCAGTGTCCCCGTGTCGGGGTCAAAGGCGACCGCTCCGATCGACAGAATGGCGCTGCCTGGCCTCGTGCCGAGGGTCTCGATGTCCACCATCACGTCGCGCATCAGGCGGCTCCGCGATCGTTGGCCGCGAACCGATCCAGTTCCGCGAGGATTTGCAGCGCGTCGGCATTGTCCGCTGCGACGCGCAGGCGATGGGCGGTGTCGATCGCCCCTATGAAGGCATTCTCGAACCAGAGGGCGTCGGCGGCCATGCGGGCGTCGTCGCGTGACAGGCGAAGCGTCACGCCGTCGAACCGCACAGCGACCCAGCAGCGGCCATCCTGATCGCGAACCGGGAACGCATCCGCTTGCTGAAGCGGGCTGTTCTCCATCGCGATCATAAGGGTCGCGATCACCTCGGGCGCGTCTGCCTCTGGCGTCGGCCGTGGTTTCGGAGGGTTGAACTTAAGAACCTGGCCCATGTGGCGCTCCCTTGAATGGGTGCGCCCGCGTCGGGCCGATGCCGGAACCTCGGGAGGGGGTTCAGTCCGTCATCACCGAGCAGGAGTAGGGGAAACGCCCGCTCGATCGCCCGACGCGGGCGACGGAGTGCAAAGCGCACCCGTTCGGAGCGATTGTCAACTTAAAAAACACTCCGGCTTGGAGTGGTATTAAAGCCGGCGAGTAAAGGAGATCACCTTGGCGCGGATGCGCACCTCGATTTCCTCGCCTTCCGCGACGCCATCGGTCAGCACAAGCGGCTGCTGCCACTTGGCGTTGGTCGATCGCGGCCAGAGCAGGACGCCGTCGGCCGTGACTTCGATCTGTTTGATGGTGAGTTCGCGCTCTGCGCCGCCGAAGCGCAGTCGCTCGACCTCGACGATGTCGTCCGTTGTCGGCTGATAGTTGATGGCGATGGCATCGACGCAATGGACAAGGTCGCCGCTGTGGATGCCGAGGCGGTTGGCCGAGTCGCCCTCGACCTCTGACATCCATTGGTCGGCGTGCGGATAGCGCCCGTCACGCGCCGCGGGGAACCGCTTCGGCTCCTCCTGATCGGTGTCGTCGGCCTGATACCAAGCCCCCGCCCGCACGCGGTCGCGGATCGGCAAGCCTTCCTCGAACTGGGGCCGCGTCGGGAACGGCAGAACGGCGTTGCCACGGACCGACTGCTCGCGGCCTGGCTCACCGCCCAGCAGTTCGGTGCGCAGGGCGATCAGTTCCTCGCGGGTCGACTGGACGGCCTCGGCCAGCTTGGCCAGCTGATCGAACGACAGATCTCGCTGGCCCCATTCGTATCGGCGCCATGAGTTGACCACCACACCATAGGCGTCGGCGGCCTGTTCCTGGGTCATGTCGGCGCGCTTGCGCAGCAGGCGCAGAGCCTTGCCGAGCGCTTGCTGCTCGGTGAGGCGAGCCGGCGGAGTGGTCTTTGGAGCCATGCCCCGAAAGGCCACGCCGGGCTGGTGTGATGCCAGAACCAACATGGAATGTAGCAAAGAGCACTTTTTAGGATTGCATACCACTCCAAATCAGTATGTTTCAGGTGGGGTCTGTCATTCGGGACACCCCCATGGACTCCAAAATCAGCCCTCCCGCGCCGTTGGAGCGCCCCCGGTTCGCCACCTGGCTTCACGCCCGCGGCCTTGTGCCTGCTGACGTAGCAGGCATCTGCGGCGTCGGCCGGGAACAGGTGCGGCGCTACTGCCTGCCGTTCAGCGACTCGATGAATGTGACCCCTCCGCGGCACGTGATCGAGGCGGTCTTCGACTACACCGGCGGCGAGATCACCGCGGCCGACTGGTATCCGGAGCGTGTCTCGCGACCGGTCGCCGAACCGGCGGAGGTGGGCCAGTGACCCCGCCTCTCCCGCGTGAAGCCTCGTGGCTGAACGTGCTGGACGCCGCGAGGCGCGTCGGCAACCGGATCAAGACGCGCCGCTTCGCGCGCAATCTGCTGTCGATCGAACAGCAGGCCGACCTCGACCGCCTGCTGGCGGCGAACCGCCTCAAGGGCTTCGACGCGGAGACGGCCGTCAGCATTTTGCGCGCGGTGTTCGAGAACGCCGCGGACGACGCCTTCATGGAGCGCGTCGCCGCCCAGTTGACGCCGCTCTGCTCCCCGGATGGCGAGGGCGAGCAATGACCCGCCGGACCATCACGGCCCCGCCGGTCGATCACCGGCAGGACCGCAACAAGTGGGAGGGCCTCGTGGCTCTCGCTCACGCCGCTGTCGCCGCCGAAGGCTCCGCCGACGTCAAGACCCTGAGCGACCGCGCGCTGGCGGCGGAAACCTGCTGGGTTCCGCTGGCGCCGTTCCCCCGTCATCTGCCGTGCCGACTGCTGTCGCGGATCGCGTGGGCCTATGGCCGCCAGACCGACCTGGCCGAGCGTGCACGCTACGCCCCGATGCTGATGACGGCCGCCGGGATGGTGGACGAACTGCTGGCCGCAACGGCGAGCGAGCAGGCGGCGACGATGCCGCCCGTTGCCAGCGACGCCCCCGAGGCCGTGACCGGCCGCCTGCCCTATCGGGAGGACTGACGGTGGCCGCACGGATCGAACGCGACAAGCTGCTGGGCGCGCGGGGGCCGATGGACCCCGACGGGGCCGAGCGGCAACAGGTCGAGCAGTGGCGGCGGACGCGCGCCAGCTGGGCCGCCATTGCCCGCAATCTGGGACGGTCTGAGCCGGACGTCCGCCGGGCCTATGACCCCGAGTTCAAGAGAACAGCATGACGAACCCGGTTCGCCTCGCGGCCGTCGCGGCTGCCTCCTCCCTACTCGCGGCCCAGCCGGCCGATCCCGCCACGCTACCGCCGCTGAACGTCGTCTGGTTTGCTGGCGGCGGCGGGTCGAGCGAGGGCATGCGCGAGGCGGGCTTCGCGCCTGACTACGCCCTGAACCACAACGCCACGGCGCTGTGGATGCATCAGGTCAACCATCCGGACTGCACACACCTGTGCGACGACGCGACGGCCGTGCATCCGATGACGCTGGAGCCTGGCCGCCCGATCCGCGCGTTCTGGGCGAGCCCGGACTGCACCCACTTCTCGGTCGCCCGAGGCGGCGCGCCTAAGTCTCCGCGCATCCGCGGGCTGGCCTGGTGCATCATCCCGTGGGCGAAGCTGCGGCGGCCGACGGTCATCTTCATCGAGAACGTGAAGGAGTTCGAGACCTACGGTCCGCTGCATCCCGAGGGTCACCCCCGCGCCGGACATCCGATCAAGCAAAGGGCCGGCGAGACGTTTAAGCGGTTCATCCGTCGCCTGCGCCAGTGCGGTTACGAGGTCGAGTGGAAGGTGCTGTGCGCGGCGGACTACGGCGCGCCGACGACCCGCCGCCGCCTGTTCATCATGGCCCGCTGCGACGGCCAGCCGATCGTCTGGCCCGAGCGGACGCACGCGCCGCGCCGCGACGCCGCCGGGCTGGGCCTGCTGCCCTATGAGAGCGCGGCTTCCATCATCGACTGGACAGAACGCTGCCCCTCCATCTTCATGTCGGCGGCCGAGGCCAAGGG
>DASRWP010000469.1:0-4164 GCA_035654535.1 Brevundimonas sp. | reverse complement strand
TACGCCAAGAACCTGGTGGCCTTCGTCGATCTGATGATCACGGACGGCGCGCTGGCGCTGGACCTCGAGGACGAGATCCTGAAGGCCGCCGTGGTGACCCACGGCGGGGCCGTTGTGCATGAGGGGGTGAGGGGATGATTTCTGGCGAGCTACGAGAGCTGTTGCGCAAGGCCGCCATGCTGATCCTGATCCTCGGACCAATCGTGGCAATCCTCTATCCGCTTCTATCCGTTGTGATGGATGGGACGGATATCGGGCGGGCGATCGGCACCGGTGTGAGGGTTCTGCTCGGCAGCGCATTCATCGGCGGCGTTCTGCGCCTGCTGGTCAGTGTTGATGCCCGTCTGGAGGCGAAAGCCTGATGGAACACGTCGATCCCACCATCTTCCGCCTCGCCATTTTCGTGCTGGCCATCTTTGTCGGCTACTACGTCGTCTGGAGCGTGACGCCGGCGCTGCATACGCCGCTGATGGCGGTCACCAACGCGATCTCGTCTGTGATCGTGGTCGGCGGTCTGATCGCGGCCGCAGCAGCCGCCGACGGCGGCTGGATCGCCAAGGGCGCGGGCGTGGCGGCCGTCACCCTGGCCAGCGTCAACATCTTTGGCGGCTTCATGGTCACGCGGCGGATGCTGGCCATGTACCGCAAGAAGGAGCGTCCGGTCGCCGCACCGAAAGCCGAAACGGCGGGCTCTTGACCCCGACCATCCATCAGTTCGCGGTCGCCGCGTCCTGGATCGCCACGGCGGTCGGGGTCGGCCTGTGGCTGTGGAGCTGGCTGCGGGAGAAGGACGCGATCCGCAAGCTGCGGTTTCTCGATTGCGGCGTCGTGCTGCTGTTCGCGTCAGTGCTGCTGCGCGTGGTCGCCCAGAACCGGCCCTTGAGCGTCTGGGACTGGTCGATCGTGTTCCTCGGTCCGCTGTTCATCGCCGCCGCCCTGTGGCGGCTGGCGCGGACGGCCTGCCCTCCGGGAGACCGGTGACGAGATGATGTTGAGGGGGAGTCAGACCACATGAACGCATCCTTCGCGGCCCTGGCCTATCTGGTCTCAGGGGTGCTGTTCATCCTCAGCCTGAGGGGGCTTTCCAGCCCGGACACGAGCCGGCGCGGCAACACGCTGGGGATGGTCGGCATGGCGCTGGCCGTGGCGGTGACGCTGCTGACCCTGTGGTCGGCGGGCACGCTGGACCTGCTGACCCTGGCCTTGATCGCGGGCGGCGTGATCGTCGGCGGCGGGGCTGGCGCGCTGATCGCGGGGCGGGTGCAGATGACCCAGATGCCCCAGCTGGTGGCGGCTTTCCACAGCCTCGTTGGCATGGCCGCCTGTCTGGTTGCGGTGGGGGCGGTCTATGCGCCCGAGAGCTTCGGCATCGCCACGACCGCCGGCGGCATCAAGACGCTGTCGATCATCGAGCTGAGTCTAGGGGTAGCCATCGGCGCGGTGACCTTCACCGGCTCGGTGATCGCCTTCGCCAAGCTGAACGGCAATATGAGCGGCGCGCCGATCATCCTGCCCGCCCGGCACCTGATAAACGTCGGCCTGGCGCTTGGGCTGGTGTTTCTCATCGGCATCCTCATCGGCACCGGCGGGACGGCGGTGTGGGCCTTCTGGGGCGTGTTCCTTATCGCCCTGATCCTCGGCGCGACCCTGATCATCCCGATCGGCGGGGCCGACATGCCCGTCGTGGTGTCGATGCTGAACAGCTATTCCGGCTGGGCGGCGGCGGCGCTGGGCTTCACGCTCGAGAACATCGCACTGATCATCACCGGGGCGCTGGTCGGCAGCTCGGGCGCGATCCTGAGCTACATCATGTGCAAGGGCATGAACCGGAGCTTCATCTCCGTAATCCTCGGCGGCTTCGGCGGCGACGCTGCGGCGGCGGGCGCCGGTGCGGTCGAGACCCGGCCCGTCAAGAAGGGTTCGGCTGACGACGCCGCCTTCATCATGAAGAACGCCTCCAAGGTCATCATCGTCCCCGGCTACGGCATGGCGGTGGCGCAGGCACAGCATGCCCTGCGCGAGATGGCCGACAAGCTGAAGGAGGAGGGGGTCGAGGTGAAATACGCCATCCACCCCGTCGCCGGCCGCATGCCCGGCCATATGAACGTCCTGCTGGCCGAGGCCAATGTCCCGTATGACGAGGTGTTCGAGCTGGAGGACATCAACTCCGAGTTCGCATCCTGCGACGTCGCCTTCGTCATCGGCGCCAACGACGTCACCAACCCTGCGGCCAAGACCGATCCGCAGAGCCCGATCTACGGCATGCCCGTCCTGGATGTGGAGAAGGCGGGGACCGTCCTGTTCATAAAGCGCGGGATGGGAAGCGGCTATGCCGGCGTCGAGAATGAGCTGTTCTTCCGCGACAACACCATGATGCTGTTCGCCGACGCCAAGAAGATGGTCGAGGGGATCGTGAAGGGCCTGTAAGGGCCAGCGCGCGCGCCTGTCACTCCGCAGACGCCCTGCGCGTCGCTAGTCAGGCCTCTGCGCCGGCGGGCGCGTGCGTCAGCATGTCCACCGCCTGCAACAAAGCGTGTGCGCAGTCCGGACTCCGATACGGTAGGATGTTTCTGCGCCGGTCGATCACGACCGAACCGCCTGAAAGTCCGCTCCGATGGTCAACAAGATACTCTCCCCCGACGACCGCGCTCTCGACGAGGAAAAGGACGCCGAACCAGTTATCCACCACGAACCCAAGGGATTCTCCGACCGGTTCGCCCTCGGCTTCACCAAGCTTCTTCGCGTCTGCGCCGACACCTTCTTCGCCAAACGCTATGGTCACCGGGCCATCGTGCTGGAGACCGTCGCTGCGGTTCCCGGCATGGTCGGGGCGACGCTGACGCACCTGCGCTGCCTGCGCGAAATGAAGGACGACGAGGGCTGGATCCGCACCCTCATGGAGGAGGCGGAAAACGAACGCATGCACCTGATGACCTTCATCGAGGTGGCCCAGCCAACGTATTTCGAGCGGCTTGTCGTGCAGCTGGCCCAGGCCATCTTCTACATCGGCTTCTTCCTGCTCTATCTGATCTCGTCGCGCACGGCGCACCGGGTCGTCGGGTATTTCGAGGAAGAGGCCGTAATCAGCTACACGCTGTATCTGAAGGAAATCGACGAGGGCCGCTCGCCCAACGTGCCGGCGCCCGCGATCGCGATCCACTACTGGAAGCTGCCGGCCGACGCGACGCTGCGTGACGTGGTGCTGAAGGTTCGGGCCGACGAGGCGCATCACCGCGACGTCAACCACGGCTTCGCCAGCACCTTGGCCAAGTTGCCGCCCAGCCCGGTACCGTCGGCCCCCTATCCGCCCCACGCTACCGAGCTTAGAAACGCCGCCTGACCGGGAGACGGAATGGCCTACGAAGCGAAGACGAAGCCGAGCAAGGTCTCCGTTGCGGAGTTCATCGCCGCTGTCGAGAACCCGCGCCGTCGAGCCGACGCGGAGGCCTTGTGCGCGCTCTTTGAAGAGGTCAGCGGCGAGCCGCCGGTGATGTGGGGGCCGTCGATCATCGGCTTCGGCGCGTACCACTACCGCTATGCCAGCGGGCATGAGGGTGATGCGCCCCGTCTCGGCTTCTCACCCCGCAAGGCCCAGACGGTCGTCTACGTCATGTCCGGGTTCGAGGGGCAGGCGGAGATGATCGCCCGGCTGGGCAAGGTGAAGACCAGCGTGGCCTGCATGTACGTCAACCGGCTCGACCAGATCGACCTGGGTGTCCTGCGTGAGATGGCGGTCGCGTCGCTAGCGCATATGCGCGAGCTGTATCCCGACTGATCAGGCCGCCATGCGGAAGTCGTCAGCCGGCGCGAAGGCAGGACGCGCTTCGTCCCACAGTGCGTCCTCGTCGGCGTAGCGGGCGGACAGGCCGGCGTCGATGACGTCGATGACCTGTTCCTCCAGCCGGTCCCAGACGACGGCCAGACCGTCGCAACCGTCGGCGTCGCATGGGACGATCAGATAGCGGTTGGCGGATGCGGCGGCTTTAGGGGCGTAGGCGCGGGCCATGGTCGATCTCCGGTGGATGGTCTCTGTCGATCCCGACCATGGAGCAGCATTGCGCCAGAAACGGTCGTATCACACTGTGCGTGCATGAGACACGACAAGGCGGCGATGGTCATCGAACTGGCGCGGCGGATGGCCGCCAGCGCTGAGGGCCTGACGCT
>DASRWP010000468.1:0-3615 GCA_035654535.1 Brevundimonas sp. | reverse complement strand
CCGGGTATGAGGCGGCGTTCGGGAAGCTGTAAGCTAGCAGTCTTGCGGCGGAGGACGTCGGGGTGTCGCCGGAGGAGAGCCGGTCCTGCACGACCGCCGGTTTGGCAAGGGACGGCGGGTTGGGGAGGGACGCGCTTCACGTTCTCCTTCCTGTCCGTAATGCTGGGCCTGGTCCGGAAATCCGCCTGCCTTTGTGCGTCTGGAAGTAAGGTAGCCCCCGGTTCAAGTCCGGGGTGAAGAAGCGCGGAGATGTTCCTTTCGGGCAATCGCCGCCGCTGCCGGATGGTCCGTGAAGAGGCCATCGATGCCGAGCGCGAGGAAGGCGTCGATTTCGCCCGCCATGTCGCCCTTCGCGGCCGGATCGGTGCCGCTTCGCCGTTCGAGCGGCAGGAAGATGTTCTCGGCGCGGAAGGTCCAGGGGTGGACCAGCAGCCCGGCGCGGTGGGCGTCGGCGACGAAGCTGGTCGGGGCAAGGCTGCGCCCGTCGGGAGCGCGGGGGACGATCAGCGCCTTGGCCGGGCCGACCCCATCGGCGTAGCGGCGTATCGCGGCGAGGCCGGTGAGGGTGGCCATGCCGGCGTAGGAGAGATCCGGGCGGTCGGCGGGCCCACCCTCGTCGGACAGGAGCTGGACGAGGCGAAGGCGGGTCAGTGAGCGCAGGCGCTGAAGCGGGCCGACCTCGAAGCACTGGATGAACACCGGCGCGCTGCGCGCGGTCAGCCCGGCCCTGGCGAGGACGGCGAGCAGCGCCTCCTCCATCGGCAGGCCGCGAGCCCGGAAATGGGCCGGGTGCTTGAGTTCGGGATAGATGCCGATGGAGCGCCCGGTCTCGCGGCCCTGACGCTGGGCGAGGGCGACGACCTCGGCCAGGGTCGGAACCTCGAAACGGCCGTCATGGGCGGTATTCGCCGGGCGAAGACGGGGCAGGCGTTCGCGGGCGCGGAGGGTCTTGAGTTCGGTAAGGGTGAAATCCTCGGTGAACCAGCCGGTGACGGGGCGTCCGTCGATCGAGCGGGTGGTCCGGCGGGCGGCGAATTCGGGGCGGGCGGCGACGTCGGTCGTCTCGCCAATCTCATTTTCGTGACGGGCGACCAATATCCCGTCGCGGGTCATGACGAGGTCGGGTTCGATGAAGTCGGCACCCTGGCGGATCGCCAGCGCATAGGCTTCGAGGGTGTGTTCGGGCCGCTCGCCACTGGCGCCGCGGTGGGCGATGACGATCGGGGCGGCGGCGCCCGGCACCGGAGGATCGGTCATGCAGGCGGTGAGGAGAGCGAGGAACGGAAGGGTTTGGAGCAAGCGGGCGGGAAGGTGCATCGCGGGAGCATGACGCGCGGGCGTGACGATCTTGCGACAGGCAAAGTCCCAACCTCCTGACCGCCGCGCGGCGGACCCCTCCCTCTCCCGCACGCAGGAGAGGGAGGCCGGGCTCTAGCCGCCGTGACCCGCAAGGGCGGCGAGAAGGAGGAGGGCGACGATGTTGGTGATCTTGATCATCGGATTGACCGCCGGGCCGGCGGTGTCCTTGTAGGGATCGCCGACGGTGTCACCAGTGACGGCGGCCTTGTGGGCCTCCGAGCCCTTGCCGCCGTAATTGCCGTCCTCGATATACTTCTTGGCATTGTCCCACGCGCCGCCGCCCGACGTCATCGAGATGGCGACGAACAAGCCGGAGACGATTACGCCAAGGAGCAGTGCGCCCAGCGCCGCGAAGCCCTGTTCCTTGCCGGCGACCCAGGCGATCAGGAAGTAGACCACGATCGGGGTCAGCACCGGCAGCAGCGAAGGCACGATCATCTCCTTGATCGCGGCCTTGGTGACGAGGTCGACCGTGCGGGCGTAATCGGGGCGGCTGGTGCCGTCCATGATGCCCGGATTGTCGCGGAACTGCTGGCGAACATCGAGCACGACGTCGCCCGCGGCGCGGCCGACCGCGGTCATGCCCATCGCTCCGAACAGGTAGGGCAGGAGCGCGCCGAGCAGCAGGCCGACCACGACATAGGGGTTGGACAGGCTGAAATCGACCGAGCCGGGAGCGATGCCGAGCTCCGTGGAGAACTCCTTGAGGTCGGTCGTGTAGGCGCCGAACAGCACCAGAGCGGCGAGTGCGGCGGAGCCGATCGCATAGCCCTTGGTGACGGCCTTGGTGGTGTTGCCGACCGCGTCGAGGGCGTCGGTGCGGACCCGCACCTCATCCTCCATCCCGGCCATTTCGGCGATGCCGCCGGCATTGTCGGTGACCGGGCCATAGGCGTCGAGGGCGACGACCATGCCGGCCAGCGCGAGCATGGCGGTGGCGGCGAACGCGATGCCGATGAGGCCGGCGAGCAGGTAGGACGAGATGATCGCGACGCAGATCACGATCGTCGGCATGGCGGTCGATTCAAGGCTGATCGCGAGGCCCTGGATGACGTTGGTGCCGTGGCCGGTTTCCGACGCCTTGGCGATCGACTTGACCGGGCGATAGTTGGTGCCGGTGTAATATTCGGTGATCCAGACCAGCAGGCCGGTGACGGCGAGGCCGATCATCATGCACCAGAACAGGTCCATGCCGGTGAAGCCGCCGGTCTGCTCGGCGGTGGCGCCGGCGATGTCGGTACCGGCCGCCTCGGGCCCGCCGATCACCGCGTTCATGTCACCGAGCGCATAAGCGGTGGCGAAGTAGATCAGCGGGATCGAGAGGATCGCGGTTGTCCAGAAGCCCTTGTAGAGGGCGCCCATGATCGACTGGCCCTTGCCGAGGCGGACCATGTAGGTGCCGATGATCGAGGTGATGATGCAGACGCCGCCGACCAGCAGCGGAAGCGCCATCAGCGCGGTGAGGCTGGCGATGTCGGTGTTCACCAGCAAAGCGGTCAGCACCATGGTGGCGCCGACGGTCACGACATAGGTCTCGAACAGGTCGGCGGCCATGCCGGCGCAATCGCCGACATTGTCGCCCACGTTATCGGCGATCACGGCCGGGTTGCGGGGGTCGTCCTCCGGGATTCCGGCCTCGACCTTGCCGACGAGGTCGGCACCGACGTCCGCGGCCTTGGTGAAGATACCGCCGCCGAGGCGCGCGAAGATGGAGATGAGGCTGGCGCCGAAGGCGAGCGCGACGAGGGCGTCGATCACGGCGCGGCTGTCGGGCGCCCGGCCCTGCAACTCGACCAGCACGTAGAAGAAGCCGGCGATGGCGAGGAGGGCGAGGCCCGCGACTAGCATGCCGGTGATGGCGCCCGAGCGGAAGGCGGTGGTGAGACCGCCCTGGAGCGAGACGCGCGCAGCCTCGGCGGTGCGGACGTTGGCACGGACCGAGATGTTCATCCCGATGTAGCCCGCGACGCCCGAAAGGAGTGCCCCGATCACGAAGCCGGTCGCGGCGATCGTGCCGAGCAGGAGGAAGACCAGCACCGCGACGACCACGCCGACGATCGCGATGGTGGTGTACTGGCGGCCGAGATAGGCCTGCGCGCCTTCCTGGATGGCGGCGGCGATGTCCTGCATCTTCTGGTTGCCGGCGGGTTGCCGGAGCACCTGCATGGACGTGACGATTCCGTAAAGTACGGCGAGCAGCCCGCAGCCGATCGCGATTAACACGAGTGTCATCGGTAATGCTTTCCCCATCCTGTT
>DASRWP010000467.1:0-9354 GCA_035654535.1 Brevundimonas sp. | reverse complement strand
GGGCTCAGCGCCGCGCGAGAAGAGAATCCAGAGCACGGCGAGAATCACGAGCGCGCCGAGAATGCCGGCGATCCACCAGCCGGTGTTGTTCGGTTCGCGAACGACGGTGGTTTCGACTGTCTCGGTATAGACCGCGCCGGGAGGCGGTACGCGGGTCGGATCGGTGTTCGGGTCGTACTGGGTCAAGGCGCAGTCCTCCAATTGAACTGTTGCAACGGCTGCGCTTGGCCTCCGTTCCGCCGTTAACCCACCCGTCTCAGCACCAGAGCGCTCCAGGCGTCGCGATGGATGCGCCGCTCCAGCACAAAGCCGCGCGACAGATAGGCCGCAGAGACCCGCCGTTCCTGCGTCCGCAGCAGGCCCGAAAGGATCGCAACGCCGCCGAGGCTCAGCGCCTCCTTGATGTCCTGGGACAGCGATACGAGCGGCGGCGCGAGGATGTTGGCGAACACCAGATCATAGGGCCCCTGCCCCCGCACCTTCCGGTCGTTGAGGCCGAACGCGTGGACGAAGCGGGCATTGGCCTGATTCAGTCTGGCGTTTTCATTGGCGATCCGCACCGACGGCGCGTCGATGTCGGTCCCCAGCGCCACCCGCGACCCCGTCTTCGCCGCCGCGATGGCCAGCACCCCTGTGCCGCAGCCGACGTCCAGCACGCGCTCGTACCGCTCGCGCTTCAGCAGTTCGTCGAAGGTGATCAAGCAGCCGACCGTCGTGCCGTGGTGCCCGGTGCCAAAGGCGGCGCCTGCGTCGATCTTCAGATTGACGGTGTTGGCCGGCACGCTGCCCTGGTCATGGGCGCCATAGACGAAGAACCGTCCCGCCCGGACCGGCGGCAGCCCCGACAGAGACATGGCCCGCCAGTCCGCGTCGGCCAGTTTCTCGACCGAGACTGTCAGGCCGTCGTGCTCCTTCAGCCGCGCCTCGATCCCCCGGGCATCGTCGGCGTCGTTGGGGAAGGCGTCGATGCGCCAGAGGCCGCGATCCTCGTCTTCCTCAAGGATGGAATAGGTGGCGCCCTCCAGCAGCGGGTCCGAGTCCAGCGACGCGGCGGCGGCCTCGGCGACGGCGCGCGGACCCCTCGCGATTATTTGAACTGCGGACTCGGACATTTCTCAAACACCGGTATCATTGCGAATCGAGGCCTGTGCGCCTGTGCTGCGCAAGCGGCATCAACGAAACAAACCGAGGGGTCGGGGACACCATGGCTAAAGCACCGTCGAAGCCGAGCACGGCGAAACCGAAGGCGGCCGTCGCCGCTTCCAAGCCGAAACCGGCGGCAAAGTCGAGCGCCGTGGCCAGGCCGGCCACGAAAGCCGCCGCCAAACCTGCCGTGAAAGCCGCGCCGAAAGCCGCCAGGCCCGTCACGAAGACCCTCGCGCCCGCGAAAACCCCCTCGAAAACTCCTGCAAAATCGCCGAAGCCCGCCGCAAAGCCTGCTGCTCCCAAGGCCGCCGCCAAGCCTTCTGTGAAAGCCGCCAAACCTGCGACCCCGAAGGCCGCAGCGCCCAAGGCTGCATCGCAGCCCGCAGCCAAACCCGCTGCTGCTGCCAAGCCGGCTCCGGCGCCCGCTGCCGCCGCCGCCCCGGCTGCTCCGGCCGCCGCCCCCGCCGCCGCCCCGAAACCGGCTCCCGCCCCGGCCGCAAAGCCTGCCGAGAGCAAGGGCTTCCTGACCGGCCTGCTCGACGCGATCTTCGGCAAGAAGTAGCCTGAAGCCCCAGAGACGAAGAAGCGCCGGTGGAGCCCTCCACCGGCGCTTTTCTTTGGGCGCTCCTGGACCGATCAGGATTCCGGCAGGTCTTCCGCGAGGATGGCCATCTCGAACATGAAGCTGCCCGCCTCGTCCTCGTCCTCGAACACCACGCCGATGAATTCGTCGCCAACGTAGACCTCGCAGGAGTCGTTGGGCTTGCCGCGCGGCTTCAGAATGATGCCGCCCGTGTTGAACGTGCGCTTCAGGTGCGTCTCGACGCGCTTCATGTCGGCGGTGTTCATGGGTCGGCCTCGTCGTCGCTCGTGAAGCCGCGGACCCTAGAGAAAGCCCGGTCGCAGGGAAACCCTCAGATGACGAAGTCGTAGACGATGTCGGCCAGCGTATGGTCCATCGTCCGCGCCGGGGTCGCTTCGGTCGGGGAGTTGACCAGGCGCGCCGGCACGCCCGCGACCGTGCATCCCGGCGGCACGGTCTTTAGCACCACCGACCCCGAGGCGACCTTCGCGTAGTCGCCGACCACGATATTTCCCAGAACCTTGGCCCCAGCGCCCAGCAGGACCCCGCGTCCGATCTTCGGATGCCGGTCGCCGCGCTCAGCGCCCGTACCGCCCAGCGTCACCGCATGCAGCATCGACACCTCGTCGCCCACGACAGCCGTCTCGCCGATGACGATTCCTGTGCCGTGATCGAAAAAGAGGCCAGCCCCCAAGCGGGCCGCCGGATGGATGTCGACCTGGAACAGCTCGGATATCCGGCTCTGGAAATGGAAGGCGAGCGCCTCGCGTCCCTCCCGCCACAGCCAGTGAGCCACACGATAAGCCTGCAGCGCCTGGAAGCCCTTGAAGTAGAGAAAGGGCTGCAGCAGCGTCCAGGGATCGTCATGGACGGGGACGACTTCCAGCTTGGGCATCAGCACTTCCTCGTCCGCATCATACGGTCGCCAGCATGGCCCTCGCCAGAGCCGGCGGCAACTCGCCTTCCCGCGCCATATGGTAGGCCCGCAACGCCGTCGCCAGCGTGAACATGTCCCGGATCGCACCCGTCCCGATCTCCCGCAACAGGTCGCCGAACGGAACACGCGCGACGCGCAGGATTTCGGTCGGATCGGGTGCAGTCGGCGCTTCGGCGAGACCCCAGGCCACCCACGCCATCGCCCGCTCGTCGGTGATCGAGTTGGCCATCTCCGCCTTGTACGCCGGCAGCCAGTGGGCCGCCGCCAGACCCGCCTCCTCCGCCAGTTCCCGCCGCGCGCCTTCTATCGGGTCTTCGTCGAACGGGGCCCCGCCCTCGGGCATCTCCCACGACCAGTTCATCAGCGCGAACCGCTGCTGGCCGACCAGCGTGACCGTCCCGTCTTCGTGAAGGGGCAGAACGCCGACCGAAATGTTCCTTGGCCGCATCACGACGTAGTCGGCCTCGACCCCCGTCGGAGCCGTCGCGGGATGGCGGGTCAGCCGCATCCAGGCATTCTCGAAGATGAGGCTTTCGCTCCCGGCGCGCCAGGGCGGGGGGCGATTGGACCCATCGTCCCATCCCGGCAGCGGGCGGTCCGCGTCGAAGCGATCTCGTGAGTCCATCATGACCCGCATATGGCGCCCGGCCGCGCCGAGGACTAGCTAGTCCGCATGACCGACGCCGATCTGGGCCACGCCCTGCCGCTGCCCGTGCCGTCCGCCGAGCTGGAGTCGCGGCTCGCGTCCCGCCGCTCCGCGCCCGCCCAAGCCCTGGCAGCGCCCGGACCTTCGTCGGCCGAGATCGCACGCATCCTCGCCCTCGGAGCGCGCACGCCCGACCACGGCAAGCTGTTCCCGTGGCGGTTCGTGGTCATGGGGCCTGTCAGCCGCGCCGCGCTTGCGGAAGCGTTCCAGCCGCTCGCCTCTCGACAGCCCGATCCGGTGAAGGCGCTGAAGGTGCTGTCGAAGCTGACGGCCCCGCCGGTTTCCATTCTGGTCGTTTCCAGCCCGATCGCCGGCCACAAGGTTTCCGTCTGGGAACAGCAGCTGTCCGCTGGCGCAGTGTGCATGAACCTGGAGCACGCGGCCAATGCGCTGGGCTATTCCGCCAGCTGGATCACCGACTGGTACAGCTATGCTCCCGACGCGCTGGCGCTGCTGGGCGTGAAGGCGGACGAGCAGGTGGCTGGCTTCATCCACCTGGGGTCGCTGGCGGAACCGCCGCTGGAACGGCCGAGGCCCGACCTCGGCTTACGGACCGCGTATCAGCCCTGAGCGAGCACGGCCCGGATCAACAGGACGACCGCGCCCGCCATGGCGAGGTTCAGCGCCAGCAGCGCAGCAATCAGGACGGTCTCGGTGCGATCGCGGGACAGACGCATGGACGCAGCCTGAGCGGATTCGGGGCGATCTGCGACCGCTAAGCCGGGTGACCCGCCAGATAGCGGCGGTGCAACAGCGGCTTGCCCAGCCAGTAACAGAGCTCCGCGGGCCGCTCGATGTCCCAAACCGCCAGATCGGCAGCCATGCCGGCGGCGATGACGCCGCACTCGCCTTCCAGCCCCAGCGCCTTCGCCGCGACGCGGGTTGCGCCCGCCAGGGCCTCCTCTGGCGTCAGCCGGAACTGCACGCACGCAAGGTTCAGCGCAGCAGTCATGGACGCGACGGGCGACGTGCCCGGGTTGCAGTCCGTCGCCACCGCCATGGCGACCCCGCACCGCCGCAACAGATCGACCGGCGGCTGCTTGGTTTCCCGCAGCATCAGGAACGCGCCGGGCAACAGGACCGCCACGACCCCGGCCCCGGCCATGGCCCGCACGCCCGTTTCGGTGGAGTGCTCGACATGGTCCGCCGACAGCGCGCCATACCGCGCCGCCAGCGCCGCCCCCCCGCCGTCCGACAGCTGGTCGGCGTGCAGCTTCACCGGCAGGCCAAGCGCCCTCGCCTTTTCGAACAACCGCGCCACCTCAGGCCCCGAAAACGCGATGGGCTCGCAATAGGCGTCCACGGCGTCAACCAGCCCCTCTGCATGGGCGGCGGGCAGGATGTCGTCGATAGCCAGATCGACATAGGCGGCGCGGTCCACCTGGTGCTCGGGCGGGACGGCATGCAGCCCGAGATAGCTGGTGCTCACCCGCACCCCGCCCTCGCGTCCGATGCGCCGGGCGACGCGCAGCATCTTCAGCTCGGCGTCCCGGTCCAGTCCGTAGCCCGACTTGATCTCCACCGTGGTGACGCCCGAGGCTTTCAGTCCCTCCAGCCGCGTCAGCGCGGAGGCATAGAGCTGGTCCTCCGACGCCGCCCGCGTCGCCGCCATGGTGGAGACGATGCCGCCGCCGGCGCGGGCGATCTCCTCATAGGTCGCGCCCCCGAGCCTCTGCTCGAATTCGCCCGACCGGTCGCCGCCGAACACCAGATGGGTGTGGCAGTCGATCAGGCCGGGCGTGACCCAGCGGCCGCCCAGCGCTTCGCTCCTCGCGGCGGTATGAGGTGGGAGTTCGGCGCGCGGCCCGACCCAGGCGATGCGGCCATCGGCGATCAGGACCGCCCCGTCCTCGATGGCTCCATAGGGCGCGCCGCCTTCGACCATGGTGGCGAGCCGGCACTCTGTGAGACGCAGATCGACGTGCATGTCAGCCATTCCCGACGGCCCTGCGCAGCGCCGCAGCCAGATCGCGGTCCTTCACCTCAGCGGGCCGGCGGGAGCCCAGCAGGACGCCGTCTCCCCAACGCCATGGCCTCCACGGATAATCGGCGCGGCCGAGGCGCTGCGAGAACACGATCCGAAGCTCTCCGGCCGCCGGCTCGGACGGCTCGCAGTGGGCCCGACTGAATGCCGGCACGCGCCGTGGCGGCGAGCCTCCCTTGATCGCGAGCACGGGTTCGAAATAGCCCCCGGTTCCGCCTCCCACGACGCGGCCCAGGAAGACGTGGCTGGCCTGCATCCCCATCTGCCGCTGCTGGGCGCGCTCCATCCGGATGGCGACCTGTTCCATCGTCTCGCCGGAGCGAGGCGGGTCAAGGATGAGGGTACAGGCCGACGCGCTCCCGGCGGCCATCCCGAGCGCCAAGCCCAGCAGCGCCGCCACTCGCGTGCTCATCGCGTCTCAAACCCCGTCAGCAGTTCGCAGAACCAGCGCCCCGCCGTCAGCGAGCCCAGGTCTCCGATCTCCAGCGAAGGATCGTATTCGGTCAGATCGACCGCCTTCACCTTGGGATGCGCCCCGATCACCCGGGTGGCCTCGAAGAAGTCGTGCACCGACACCCCGCCGGGCCGAGCGCCGGGAGACGCCGGCCACTGGCTGCGGTCGATGACGTCGATGTCGAAGTCGACGTAGACGACGTCGCACAGCGCCGCGAGCCGTTCGAGCTCCTGCGCCGCCACTGCCGCCAGACCCTGCTGGCGGCAATCCCGCGCCGTGCGCACCGAGATGCCGGCCGCCCGCGCCTTTTCATGGGCGCGGCGGGTGTTGGCGAAGGGGGCGAGACCGATCTGGCTGATCCGGCGGCCGTCAAAGCCGTCTTCCAGCAACGCCTGCACAGGATTGCCGTTCGTCAGCCCCTGATCCGTGTCACGCAGGTCGAAGTGGGCGTCGAGCGTCAGCAGCGCGGTGCGCTCCAGACCCAGCCCGTGCACGCCCGGCCGCGTGATGGCGTTGTTGCCGCCGATCAGAACCGTGAGCGCGCGACCGGCCTGCGCCGCCACGGCGGCTCGCACCGGCTCGAAGGCATCCGCAGGCGAAAGGGCCTTCAGCGGCACGTCGCCGGCGTCATGCACTTGGCCCGACAGCTCGCGTCCCGTCTCGACATCGTAGGCGGAGAACCGCGGCAGCACCGCCCGAAACGCCTTCGGCCCGAGATCGCACCGTCCCGGCGTCAGGGACCGTTCGCTCAGCCCGGCCCCGATGAGGGCCACCGAGGCGTCGGGATGATTTCCGACGAGATCCGCGATACTGCGCCAGCTGAGGGCGTCCGAGTCTGTCATCCGCCCACATAACCCCTTCTCCCCTTGCGGGAGAAGGTGCCGAGCGAAGCGAGGTCGGATGAGGGGTTTCTCCGGCTGGTGCGACCCCTCATCCGCCAGCCTTCGGCTGCCACCTTCTCCCGCAAGGGGAGAAGGGGCTAGAAGGCCTGATGACGACTCAACAGACCCCCAACAGCCGCGTCGTCCGCAGCCCGCGCGGCCTCGACATGACGGCGAAGACATGGGCGGCCGAGGCGGCGCTGCGGATGCTGATGAACAACCTCGATCCCGAGGTGGCGGAGCGGCCCGAGGACCTCGTCGTCTATGGCGGCATCGGCAAGGCCGCCCGCGACTGGCCGTCGTTCGACCGCATCGTCGAAGAACTGCGCGCTCTGGAAGCCGACCAGACCCTGCTGGTGCAATCGGGCAAACCGGTCGGCGTCTTTCGCACCCACGAGGACGCGCCGCGCGTCCTGATCGCCAACTCGAACCTCGTGCCGAAATGGGCGACCTGGGAGCATTTCGACGCGCTCGATCGCAAGGGCCTCATGATGTACGGCCAGATGACGGCCGGCTCGTGGATCTACATCGGCACCCAGGGCATCGTTCAGGGCACCTACGAGACCTTCATGGAGGCCGGACGCCAGCACTATGGCGGCGACTGGTCGGGCCGCTGGATCCTGACCGCCGGCCTCGGCGGCATGGGGGGCGCCCAGCCGCTGGCCGCGACCATGGCCGGCGCCTCGTGTCTCGCCGTGGAATGCCAGCGCAGCCGGATCGAGATGCGCCTGCTCACCCGCTACCTCGACGTGATGGCCGAGACGCTGGATCAGGCCCTGATCCTGCTCGAGAAGGCGAAGCGCGACGGAAAGGCCATATCCGTCGGACTGTTGGGCAATGCGGCTGATGTCCTGCCTCAACTGGTCCGGCGCGGCGTCCGCCCCGATCTGGTCACCGACCAGACCAGCGCGCATGACCTCGTCAACGGCTACCTGCCGCAAGGCTGGACCGTGGCGGAATGGGAGGACAGACGCGTCTCCGACCCTGAGTCCGTGAAAGCCGCCGCCCGCGAATCCTGCGCCGTCCATGTTCAGGCTATGCTCGCCTTCCAGCAGATGGGCGTGCCGACCACCGACTACGGCAACAACATCCGGCAGGTGGCTTTCGACGCGGGCGTGGAGAACGCCTTCGACTTCCCCGGCTTCGTCCCCGCCTACATCCGCCCGCTGTTCTGCCGCGGGATCGGTCCGTTCCGCTGGGCGGCCCTGACCGGCGAGCCGGAAGACATCCGCAAGACCGACGCGGCGATGAAGACCCTGTTCCCCGACAACGCCGGTCTGCACCGCTGGCTCGATATGGCCGGCGAGCGCATCGCCTTCCAGGGCCTGCCCGCGCGCATCTGCTGGATCGGCCTCGGCGACCGCCACCGCGCCGGCCTGATGTTCAACGACATGGTCGCCTCGGGCGAGCTTTCCGGACCCATGGTCATCGGCCGCGATCACCTCGACAGCGGCTCCGTGGCCAGCCCGAACCGCGAGACCGAGGCGATGATGGACGGCTCCGACGCCGTCTCCGACTGGCCCCTGTTGAACGCTCTGCTGAACACCGCCTCAGGAGCCAGCTGGGTCTCGCTCCACCACGGCGGTGGGGTCGGTATGGGCTATAGCCAGCATTCGGGGGTTGTGATCGTTGCCGACGGCACGCCCGAGGCTGCGAAACGCCTCGAACGCGTCCTCTGGAACGACCCCGCTACCGGCGTGATGCGCCACGCCGACGCCGGCTATGCCATCGCCAGAGACGCCGCCCGGGAGCACGGGTTGAACTTGCCCAGCCTGAAGGCCTGACCATGAGCCACCTGATGATCGGCCAGTCTCCCCTTACCCTCGCGCAGCTTCGGGCGGTTCTCGACGCTCCCTGCACCGTCGAGCTAACAGACGCCGCGTGGACCGCTGTCGATCGGGGCGCCGCCACCATCGCCGCCATCGTGGCCGAGGGGCGTACCGTCTACGGGGTCAACACCGGCTTCGGCCTGCTGGCCAACACCTCGATCGCGCGCGACGACCTTGAGACGCTGCAGAAGAACCTCGTGCTCAGCCACGCCTGCGGCGTCGGGGCGCCTCTGGCCGACAACGTCGTCCGCCTGCTGATGGTGCTGAAGATCGCCAGTCTGTCGAAGGGCGCGTCAGGCATCCGGCGAGAGACGCTTCAGGCGCTGATCGCCATGGTCAACGCCGACGTCCTGCCCTGCATCCCGTCCAAGGGGTCCGTCGGGGCCTCGGGCGATCTGGCTCCGCTGGCCCACATGAGCTGCGTCCTGATCGGTGTTGGTGAAGCGCGGCACAACGGCGAAACGCTCGACGCCGAAGCGGCGCTGGCCCGCATCGGCCTCAAACCTCTCACGCTCGGCCCCAAGGAGGGTCTGGCCCTGCTGAACGGAACCCAGTGCTCGACCGCGCTGGCGCTGGCCGGCCTGTTCGCCGCCGAGGCCGCCTTCGCCGCCGGGATCGCCGCGGGCGCGCTGTCGGTCGATGCGCTCAAAGGGTCGGACGCGCCGTTCGACGCCCGCATCCACGCCCTGCGTGGACAGCCGGGGCAGATCGCGGTGGCCGAGAGGCTGCGCGGGTTGGTCGGCGGGTCGGCCATTCGCGACAGCCATCGGCATGACTGCGCCAAGGTGCAGGATCCCTATTCGCTGCGCTGCCAGCCGCAGGTCATGGGCGCCG
>DASRWP010000466.1:0-2607 GCA_035654535.1 Brevundimonas sp. | reverse complement strand
CCGGGCCTTCCAGTTCGGCTACAGCCTGATCATGACGGGCGATCCGGCCGCCGCCGACCGCGACGTCGCCAACATCCAGGCCGTGACCATCGAAGACGTGCAGCGCGTGGCCCGCACCTATCTGCGCGACGACCGCGCCATCTCGATGCGCTACCTGCAGGCCGACGAGGCCAATCCGGAAACGCCAGCGCGCACCGAGTTCACCGCGCCGATCACGCTGGCGACACTCGCGCCCGCGGGGACGCCGGTGACCCTTCTCCCGGAAGGCGAGCGCCGCCCGTTGCCCCAGCCCGGCGCCGCTGTCGAGCCGGCCACCCCGGCGGTGGCCGAGCGCCGACTGGCGAACGGCATGCGCGTTCTGGTGGCGCGCAAGCCGGGCCTGCCCCTGGTCTCGGCGCGCCTCAGCTTCGAGGCCGGAACGTCGGATGACCCGGTCGGCAAGGCCGGGGTCGCGAACTTCACCGCCTCGCTGCTGGATCAGGGCACGGCCACCCGTTCCGCGCCCGAGATTGCGACGGAAGTCGAGCGGCTGGGCGCCGCGATCGGGGCGGGCGCCGGCGTCGACTTTACCAACATCTTCGCGTCGTCACCGTCGAACGTCTTCCCCCAGACCGTGGCCCTGATGGCCGACGTGGTGCGCAACCCCGCGTTCGCCGTTGAGGAGCTGAACCGGCAAAGGACGCAGGCGCTGAACGGTCTGCGGGTGCAGCTGTCGCAGCCCGGACCGGTGGCGGGACTGGCCGCCGCGCGCGCCGTATACGGCGACGCCCCCTACGCCGTGCCGGGGACGGGCACGCCGGGGTCCATACCCACCCTGACGCGCGACGACGTGGCCGCCTTCCATCAGGCCCGCTACCGCCCCAGCCAGGCGACCCTGGTCTTCTCTGGCGACATTACGCCGGAGGCGGCCTATGCGCTGGCTGAGCAGGCGTTCGGCGACTGGCGCGAACCGGCGGGCGCCGCTGCGACGGCCAACGATCCAGCCGGGCCCCGGGTGGCTCCGCGCGTCATCGTCATCGATCAACCCGGAGCCGGTCAGGCGGCGGTGGTGACCGCCCTCAGGGGCATCTCCCGCACCGACGGGGACTACTTCCCCATGCTGGTCGGCAACGCCCTGCTGGGCGGCGGCTACTCCGCGCGATTGAACCAGGAAATCCGCATCAAGCGCGGCCTGAGCTACGGGGCCGGCTCAGGCCTTGGGGTCCGGCAGGACGAGGGCATCCTGACCGCCACGGCCCAGACCCGCAACGACGCGGCGCCGCAGGTGGCGGAACTGATGCTGGCCGAAATCACGCGCCTGTCCGCCGCGCCGGCGACCGAGATGGATCTGGCTCCCCGCAAGGCGACCCTGATCGGAGCTTTCGGGCGTCAGCTGGAGACGGTCGACGGCCTCGGCGGTCTGGTCGCCAACCTGGCCCTGTACGGCCTGCCGATCTCGAACCTCGCCAGCTATGCCGACGACGTGAACGGCGTCACCCCGGCCGCCATTCTGGCTGCGGCGGCGGAGCATCTGCCGGCGTCGGAAGCCAGCGTGGTGATTGTCGGCGACGCTTCAGTGTTCCTCGAGGTGCTGCGGGCGAAGTATCCGGACGTCGAGGTCATTCCGTTGTCGAGCCTGAACATCGACAGCGTAACGCTGCGGTAGGACGGTCGGGGCGGGATCGCTGCGCGGTTCCGCCGAAGCCGTTCAGGCAGACAGACACACGACCTGCGCCACGCGCAGCTCGCGGCGCAGCTCGTCCGCGACCAGTCCATAGTTGTCGACCGTGACCGCACGGCCGGTCAGGGGCTCGTCGGCCCGTTGCAGGCCGCGGGTCGCCGGACCGAAGGTGTCGGGCGAAGTGGTGTAGATACGGCCGCGGCGCGGGCTTTCGGCGATCGTCACGCCGACGGCGCGCCCCTGCCGATCCAGCACCGGTGCGCCGGACAGGCCGGCCAGTGTTCCGCCCAGACCCTTGGTCCGTCCGACCTCGGCCCAGGCCAGCACCGGCTCGTCGCGCTCGCCGCGGCCGCGCACCTTCAGCGTCTCGCGCCCCAGCAGCCGCGAAGTGACTTCGCCCGGGTGGGCCTGCGGGAAGCCGGGGTGGAAGGCCCTCTGCCCGGCGCGAAGCGGCTGGACCGGCGCGACGGCCACGGGTTCGGATCCACCCTGCGTCAGGAGCACGGCGATGTCGGCGCGCGGGGCCAGCCGGACGTCCGCCGCGACCGCGCGCCCTCCGCCGACGAGGATGGCGGGCCGCCGGCAACCCTCGACAACGTGACGGGCGGTCACCCAGCGGCCCTCGCGGGACACGGAGAAGGCTGTGCCCGACGCGGGCTGGAAGGGAATGTCGGGCGTGGTCACGGTCACCGCGGGATCGAACGGCGTGACCGGGCCCAGCAGGGCGCCTTCCATGTCGTCGGGCGCGGGCGGCGCGGGCGGGGCGTTGGCGTTCTCACGTCCGCGCAGGGAGCCGATCAGGAGGACGCCCAGGACCGCCGAATAGATCAGCCAGTCAGGGGGGCGAGGCAGGGCCATGGCTCAACCGGTGAGCGCGGCGGCGAGGATCAGGGCCGTGGACAGCTTGGCGCCGACCAGCAGAACGGCGGCGGAAATCTCGTTGTTCT
>DASRWP010000465.1:0-4742 GCA_035654535.1 Brevundimonas sp. | reverse complement strand
CCCCCTCCATGCCGTCGTTCAGCGGGAAAACGGCATCGGGCGACGGCAGCGGCCCCGGCCGGTTCACCACGCCATCCAGCGGGCCGTAGGACCACAGCCGGTGGAGCCGCTCGAACGAGACGACCAGATCGCCGTTCGGGGTGAGGAACAGCCCCTCGGCGTCGCCCTCGGCCTTGTCCGTGATCGGCGCGCCGTCGATCGACTTCAGGCGCCGATAACGAAGCGAGTCCGCGCCCCGCAGGCGCCCGCCGCCATCGAGCCGCAGCCGCCCGCGAACCAGATCGCCCGTGTCGGTCACCGCGACGAAATCGTCCTCGTCGATCAGCTTCAGGTCGGAAAGACTGTGCAGCGGAGACTCCGGCTCAAGCACCAGCTGGAGTCCGCCGGCGAAGGTGACGCCTTCGGCCAGCATCGCCCCACCCGGCACGCCAAGGCCGACAGGGCGAACGCCGGCGCTGGCCGCCGTCCATCCCGGCTGCCCTCCGCTCCAGCCCGAAGCGGGAACGACCGTCGCACAGCCGGACAGAAACAGGACGGACGCAGCCGCCGATGCCGCGAGCCGCTTCAAGCAGCCTTCCGTCGGCGGCCGCCCGGCGCCTCGCGCGGCTCGGCGTCGAACAGGGCGGCGAGGTTTTCGACCATGGCCCCGGCCAGCTGCTCGACATCGACGATGGTGACCGCCCGGCGATACCAGCGCGTCACGTCGTGGCCGATGCCGATCGCCATCAGTTCGACCGGCGATCGGGTCTCGATCTCGGCGATGATCTGGCGCAGGTGCTTGTCCAGATAAAGGGCCGCATTGGCCGACTGGGTCGAGTCGTCGACGGGCGAGCCGTCGGAGATGACCATCAGAATGCGCCGCGCCTCGGTCCGCCCCAGCAGGCGCTCGTGCGCCCAGGTCAGGGCCTCGCCGTCGATGTTTTCCTTCAGCAGCCCCTCGCGCATCATCAGGCCCAGGTTCTTCTTGGCCCGCCGCCAAGGCGCGTCCGCCGACTTGTAAATGATGTGGCGCAGGTCGTTCAGGCGGCCCGGATTGGCGGGTTTGCCGGCCGTGATCCACGCCTCGCGCGCCTGTCCGCCCTTCCACGCGCGGGTGGTGAAGCCGAGGATTTCGACCTTGACCCCGCACCGTTCCAGCGTCCGCGCCAGAATGTCGGCGCAGACCGCCGCGACCATGATCGGCCGTCCCCGCATCGAGCCGGAATTGTCGAGCAGCAGCGTCACCACCGTGTCGCGGAACGGGCTCTCGCTCTCCGCCTTGAAACTGAGCGGGCTGGTCGGGTCGGTGATGATCCGGGTCAGGCGGGCGGTGTCGAGCACCCCCTCCTCCAGATCGAAATGCCAGCTGCGGTTCTGCTGCGCCATCAGACGGCGCTGCAGTTTGTTGGCCAGCCGCGCCACCACCGACGAGAGTGCAGTCAGCTGCTGATCGAGCAGGGCGCGCAGCCGCTCCAGCTCGTTGGGGTCGCACAGATCGGCGGCGTCGATGACCTCGTCGTGCGCCGTGGTGAAGACGCGGTAGCCATCGACGGCGCGGCCGTCGTCCATCGTCTGCTGGCGGTTCGGCAGCGCCCCCTCTTCGACGTCGGGTCCCTCGTCCGAGGCTTCGCCGTCGGGATCGGCAGGGCTGCCGTCGGGCCGGCTGTCGCGGTCCTCGCCCTGCTCGCGGTCGTCGGCCGAGCCGTCCATCGACTGGCCCTCGCCGCCGCCGGCGTCGTCCTCCTCATCCTGATCGTCAGAGGCGTCCGGTTCGCGCTGGTCCGGCTCGTCCTCACCGGCTTCATCGGAGGCGTCGTCGCCGCGGCCGTCGCCGGGATCGAGATCGAGCGCCCGCAGCACATCCTTCAGCCGGTCGGCAAACGCGGTCTGGTCGCCCGCGACCTCGGCCAGGGCGTTCAGCTTGTCGCCCGCCTTGTCCTCAAGGCTCGTCCGGACAAGGTCCAGCAGGGCGCCGGCGCCGTCGGGCGCGCGCTGTCCGGTCAGGCGCTCGCGGACCAGCAGAGCCACCGCCTCGGCGACCGGAACACGCTCGGCCTCGGTCACCCGCAGGGCGCCCATCTTCTCCAGCCGGGTCAGCAGGGCCGCGTTCATATTGGACCGAACCCCCGCCAGCGACACCGACCCGACCGCCTCGACCCTCGCCTGCTCGACGGCCTCGAACACCTCGGCGGCCTTGCTGTCGAGCGGACGCAGCCGCCCGTGCAGACCTTCATCGTGATTGGCCAGCCGCAGCGCCAGCCGGTCCGCCTGCCCGCGCAGGGCGGTGATCTCCGGCCCGCCCGGATCGCGCGGCGGATGCGGCAGGGTCAGGACGCCGTTGGCCAGCCGCGGCCCGTCGGATCCGAAGGCGACCTCCAGATCCGACTGCTCCGCCAGCGCCCGCGCCGCATGGGCGAGCGCGCGCTTGAATATCTCGGCGGGGGTTTCGGCGGCGGCCATGGCGCTTCCTAACCCTTCCCCCTTCACGGGGGAAGGTGGCCGGCGGGGCCAGTCGGATGGGGGCTCGGCCGGGGATCAGGGCGTGCGGACCGCGTCGCCGAAAGCAACCCCAACCGTCTCGCTGCGCGAGCCACCTTCCCCCGAAATGGGGAACGGAGATCAGGCCGCGTTGGCCGCCGTCTCCGCGGCCTTCAGCTTGGCCTGATGCGCGCGCATGCCGACGGCGATCAGTTCGGCGGCTTCGCCAGCGTCGCCCCAGCCCTTGACCGTGACCGACTTGTTCTTCTCCAGGTCCTTGTAGCGGGTGAAGAAGTGCTCGATCTGCTCGACCAGGATGGCGGGCAGCTGCCGGTAGCTGGCGATGTCGGTGTAGTAGGGATTCAGCTTGTCGACCGGCACGGCCAGGATTTTCTCGTCGCCGCCGGCCTCGTCTTCCATTTTCAGTACGCCGATGGGCCGCGAGCGTATGATGCAACCCGGCACCACCGGCGTCGGGTTCAGCACGATCACGTCGCAGGGGTCGCCGTCGTCCGACAGGGTGTGCGGGATGAAGCCGTAGTTTCCCGGGTAGTACATGGCCGTGTGCAGGAACCGATCCACGAACAAGGCGCCCGAATGCTTGTCCATCTCGTACTTCACCGGCAAGCCGCCCTGCGGGATCTCGATAATGACGTTGACGTCCCAGGGTGGATTGGGTCCGGCGGGAATGGCGTCGATATTCATGGCGCGTCCGGTATGCTGCAGTGCGAAATGAGTGGCGGGCGTGATAGGCGCGGCGCGCGGCGGAAGCAAGGCAGAGGGTCGTCGGCGCTATCGCTCGACGCGCGGCGTCTCGCTGCTTGAGCGCAGGTCGGGCACGCGTCACCATGAGGCGGCGAGAAGGAGCCTTCCATGACCCTGTTCGACTGGCTGGCGCTGGCGCTGTTCGCTGTTTGCTGGCTCGGTTACGGCCCCTTGTTGAACCTGCTGGCCCGGCGCAGCGGCACGCTGAACGACGACATGGCCGTGGTGCGTCGGGTGTGGATGACGGCCATGAGCCACCGCGAGGTGCGGCTGGTGGACAGTCAATTGCTGGGACACACCATCAACTCGGGCGGCTTCTTCGCCTCGACCAACCTGCTGCTGATCGCCGCTGTCGCCAGCGTGCTGTTCGGCGGGGAGCAGGCATTGGCAGGTTTCGCCTCCGTCGGCGCGGAGGAGGTGCCGGCGCGGTTGCTGACGGCCAAACTGGCGCTGGTGCTGGTCTGCCTGTCGCGGGGCCTGCTGGATTTCATCTGGTCGATCCGCCAACTCAACTACGCCCTCGCCCTGATCGGCGCCGCGCCGGAAGTGAACACGGAGGCCGACCGGGCCGCGCTGGGGAACGCCGCGGCCGACCTGCTGAACCCCGCCCTGAGCGCGTTCAGCCAAGGGGTGCGCGGCTACTATTTCGCGCTGGCGGCGGCGGCCTGGCTGTTCGGTCCGCAGTGGCTGGCGATCGGCGTCACGGCGGCGTTCTGCCTGCTGGTCTGGCGACAGGCCGGATCGCCGGCAGCCCGTGCTGTGCGCAACGCCAGACGTCTGCTGGAGCCTTGATTGACGTTACACGGCGTGAACGCAGGTGCGAAATGGAGCCTTGACCCATTGTGCACCGCACACTAGCTTTCCTGTGACGCCTTCGGGCGTCATGCCCTTCTGGGCGTTTCCTCCCTATAGACTTCATGCCGCGCCTTCGGGCGCGGCTTTTTTTAAGCCCGATCACCAAGCAGGTCTGCGATCACCCGCGCCACGCCCTTGGTGGTCCGCGACCAGCCGGCCGACGGCGCCCGCGCCGCCTCGTCGTAATAGAGCGCCCGGTTCAGCTCGATCTGGATTGCCTGAAACCCTTCAGCGGGCCTGCCCCAGGACTGGGTCGACCAGCCGCCGGCGTAGGGGCGGTTCAACGCCACGCGCCAGCCCAGCGTCTCGAACGCCCGCCGCAGCCGCCGCGTCAGCTCTCCGGAGCAGGACGACCCATGCCGGTCGCCCAGCACCACGTCGGGCCCTCTCAGCCCCGTCGCGCCGGCCGTGGCCCGCGCGGGCATGGAGTGCCAGTCGACCAGCACCGCCTCGCCGTGCCGCGCTCGGGCCGCCTCCAACTCCGCCGCGAGGGCTGCATGATAGGGCGTGTGCCAACGCGCGATCCGCGCCAGCGCCTCGGATTGGGTCAGGCGACTGGCGTACAGGGGCCGGCCGTCGCCGCTGACCCGGGGAATGACGCCGTAGCCTGCGGCGGTGCGGGCGGAGCCCGCCGAGGCAGGCAGGCCGTCGATCAACGCAGGATC
>DASRWP010000464.1:0-6965 GCA_035654535.1 Brevundimonas sp. | reverse complement strand
CGCCGCCAGAGAACCGGACGCGGTCAGACGCAGACTCTGCGCCGCCACCAGATCGAGGTCGGCTCGGCCCCTCGCGCCGGACAGGACCAGATCGCCCCATGCGACGCGGGCCGCGGTCAGGGCGATGGGGCCGGTCGCCTCCATGCCTCCGTCGCGACCCCTGATCACCAGCCGGCCTGAGGAGAGATCAAGGTTCGTTGCGTCGACTCCGGCCGCCGAGGCTCTGACGGCGGCCACAGAGGCCGGACCTTCGAGACGCCAGCCGAGGCCTTCGCCGTCGCGGCTGAGGGCGGCGCGACCGCCGTCGAGCCGCAGCCGCAGGCCTGAGGCGTTCGCCGCGTCGGAAGCGACCCGCGCTGTGCGCACGTCCAGACTCGTTGTTCCCGACAGGCTGAAGCGTTCGATCCAGCCCGCCATCTGCCCGTCGAAGCTAATTCGGGCGGCGACGTCGCGAGCCGAGGCGTTTCCGGCGGACATCCCCGCGACGGTCAGCGCGCCGTCGATCCGTGCCCGACCGTCGCCCCGCCGTCCCTTGAGATCGGGGTACGGCAGGTCGCCTGTCAGGGTCAGAGCGACGGTCCGGCCTGTGACCCCGGCGGTGATCGCGCGTTCGGCGCCGGCGGAAGCGCGCAGGGCGATGCGGTCGCCCGTCGTCGTCAGATCGACCGTCGCCTCAAGACCGGACGCCTCGACTTCGCCGCTCTTGAAGGCGGTCGCCGGCATCCGCGCCGTGAGCCGCATCAGCTTGCCGTCGTCGATCCGGGCGTCGCCAAGGATGTTCGTCGGACCATAGTCGGTATCGAGCCGCACCCGCCCGCCCTCGATCAGCACCAAAGGGGCGCGGCTGTCGGGCCGGGGCGGGCGGCCGGTGAATTTCTCGATCAGTGGATCGAGCGACCCAAGGGTTAACTTGCCGCCCCGAACGCTGGCGCGCAGGACCGGCCGCACCAGCCGGATGCGGCTTGGGGTCACGCCGAGCCCGGCTTTGGACCACGGTGCGCCGAGGGCGTAATCGACCTCGACCCGTTCGACCGTCACGTCAGGGCTGGAGGGATCGCCGATGCGGATGCTCGCCACCACACCGTCGATCTCGACCCGCTCGATCTGCACGTCAGCCTCGACGCCCTGCTGCTCAAGCCAACCGACCAGCAGTTGGCGGGCGGCCGCGCGCCGGTTGAGGTAGAGCAGGGCCGTCAGGATGAGCAGCACCGCCAGGATCGCGCCGGTGACCAGCAGAAGACGGCGACCGCGCCGGCGCGGGGCCGGCGAGCGCGCGGGCGGCGCGACGTTCGTCATCGGGCGATCATCCCCGCCCGGCCACGGGAGTGGCGGCGCCGAATGGAACCCTCACTGTGCCGAATACTTCTATCGTGCCCAATGAAACACAGTTGAGTGGCCGATGGGCCACTTTGAATGCAGCCGCGACAGCGTCGAGATACATCACACACGTCGGGGCGGCCTCCTGTTGGATCGTGCGCGAATACACTGTCAAACACTCATGATAGTCTGTCGGTTCACGCAAGCTTTACCCACCATAACGGCTCCGGTTAACGGTCTGTAACGAACCTTCTTCCCATGATGGGACGGACGGGCTATACGGCCTGTCTCGCGACGGGGGGCTCTTCGCCGCGTTCCTCTGCTTTCAGTAGCTTTGGCGCCGGGTGGCGTCGTCGTTTTTCGGGGACCGATGGCTCAGTTCGATCCACGTCGCCAGCCGATGCGCATCGCGCCTCACGCCCTCACGGCGGTGGCTGCGGTCTCGGTGGCGCTGCTTACCGGACGCATGTACCAACCCGCGAAAGCGGAAGAAGCTCCTGCCCTCACGCAAAATCAGATTGTCGCCCTCGCGGATCAGGCGTTCGCCGCCGCCGGCACGCCCGCCGGTCTCACGACACCCGAAGCCGTTCCGGTGCAGATCCGCCGCGGCGAAACCTTCGAGCAGGCTGTCCGCCGCACCGGCATCGCGCCCGAAGAGGCATCAGCCGTCGCCGCGACGTTGTCCAACGCCATGGATGTGACGGCCATGCGCGCCGGCCAGAAGTTCGAGACCGCCATTTCACGCCCGCTCGGCGGTCGCGGCGACGCCCGCCTGATCGGCCTGACCATGCGGACCGGCCCCGCCAGCCAGCTGACCGTTTCGCGCAGCTTCGACGGCGCCCTGCGGCTGCGTTCGCTGGAAGAGAAAGTCACCCACGAGACGGTGGTGCTGACCGGCAAGGTCGAAGGCTCGCTGGCGCGGACTGCCCGCCGCGAAGGCGCTCCCGTCGCCATCACCCGCGCCGCCGGACGCCTGTTCTCGCACAAGCTGGACATGGACCGCGACGTTCAGTCGGAAGACCAGTTCACCTATGTGTTCGACCGCTCGGTGACAGAGAACGGGCGCACCATCGACACGGGCGGTCTGCTGTACGCCTCGCTCAAGGGCGTGGTCTTCTATCGCTTCCAGCCGGCCGGAGCGAAGGAGCCGCAGTATTTCGACGCCACCGGCAAGAACACCCGCTCGGCCTTCATGCGCACGCCGCTTGAGCGCGGGTTCCGCGTGTCTTCGTCGTTCGGTTTCCGCCGCCACCCGATCGCGGGCTATCGGAAGATGCACCAAGGGATCGATTTCGCCGCCGGCATGGGCACGCCCGTCGTGTCCCCCGCCGACGGCGTGGTCGTCGAGGCGCGACGCTGGGGCGGCTATGGCAACTGGCTGCGCATCCGCCACCCGAACGGCCTTGAGAGCGGCTATGGCCACCTGTCACGCTATGCCTCGGGCGTCCGCGCCGGGCAGCGCGTGCGTCAGGGCCAGATTGTCGCCTTTGTCGGCTCGACCGGCGCCTCCACCGGTCCGCACCTGCACTACGAACTGTGGCGCAGCGGCCAGAGGATCAATCCGGCCGGCGTGAAGACGACCGAGGGCGTGATCCTCGACGGCGCCGACCTCGCCGCCTTCAGGGCGGAGAAGGCCCGCATCGACCGGATCATCGCCGCGGGCGGCGAGCGCCGTCAGGTGGCGCCGGTCACGACCGGCGGCCTGCGACCGGCGCAGGCCTGAGCCTCACGGTCCAGCTAGCGGGTCAGCTTCCGGCGTTCGTTGCCGCGATCAGGGCGTCGTCCAGCTCCCTCGCCCGCGCCGCGGCCTCGCGTCCGGCCAGCCGCGCCGCATAGGCTCTGAAGGCGTCCCGGTCAGGCAGGGTCTTGAACTGCAGGCCCCATGCGATCTGGCTGCCCAGATAGACGTCCAGCGCCGAGAAGCGGTCGCCCAGCAGCCACGGGTCCGACTGCGCGACGAAGCCGTCCAGTGCGTCGACCACGGCGTCATAGGTGCCGTAACCGGCCATGCCCGCCTTGTCCGCAGGGGCCAGCAGACCCAGCGCCCGGGCCGTCACAGCAGCTTCCAGCGGCCCCGCGCCAAAGAACATCCACCGCAGGTATGGGCCCCGCTTCGGATCATCCAGCGCTGGAGCCAGTCCTGCTTCAGGAAAAGCGTCGGCGAGAAAGGTGCAGATCGCCGCGCCCTCCGTCACGGTGACGCCGCGGCAGGTGACGGCCGGCACCTTGCCCATCGGATTGATGGCCAGATATTCGGGCGCCTTCATTGTCGTGCCGTAATCGAGGACGACCGTGCGGTAGGGTCGGCCGACCTCCTCCAGCATCCAGCGCACGATGCGACCGCGCGACATGGGGTTGGTGTAGAAGACGATTTCGTCGGACGGCTGGCTCATTTTCCCCTCGCTCGCGTTGTCGCGGGACAGGCTAGACCGAAGACGGGCATGGAACAAAGACGACAGCTGTTGAAGGGTCTCGCCGCCGGCGCCCTGCTATGCGCGGCCGCCCCGGCGCGAGCGCAATCCCCGTTCCGCTCGTCGCGGATCGCGGTGACGACGCGGGGCCGCGGCCCGGACGTCATCCTCATTCCCGGGCTCGCCTCGACGGCGGAGGTCTGGACCGGTCTCGCCGGGCAGTTGCAGGGCCGGCGGCGGCTTCATCTGGTCTCGGTCCGGGGTTTCGGCGATCTGTCCCCGCAGGCGAACGCCGAGGGCGCCGTGATGGCGGGCGTCGCGGCCGAGGTGCGGCGCTACATCAGCGAGCAGCGCCTCGACCGTCCGGCGCTGATCGGCCACTCGATGGGCGGACAGGTGGGCCTCAGGGTCGCGGCCGACGGCGGAACCCGGATCGGCCGGGTCATGACGGTCGATTCCTCACCGTTCTTCCCCGCCCTGATCAGCCCGGGCGCCACCGTACGGGATGTCGAGCCCATCGCGCAGGTCGCCTATCAGGCGCTTCAATTCCTCGGCGACAACGCGCTCAAGACCCGCGGGCGTTCGATGGGGCTGGAGCTGGGCGGAGCGGCGGACGCCGTGTTCCAGTCGATGGGCTGGCAGGGCGGCGACCGACGCGTCCTGGCGCAGGCGCTTTACGAGGTCATGACCGTCGACCTGCGCCGCCGCCTTCCCGACATCACGGCCCCCGTGACGGTGGTGTACGGCTGGAGCGCCGACGACGCCTCCCCCAGGGCCCGGGCGGACAGCCTGTTCCGCGGCGCCTACGCGAGCCTGCGCAGGACTGCGACCTTCGAGCGGATCGAAGGCGCCGAGCACATGGTCATGATCGATCAACCGCGCCGCTTCCTGGCGGCGGTCGAGCGCTTTCTGGGCTAGTCGGCGTCGGGCTGACGGTCAGGATGGGCCGCTGCAAAGGCGGGGTGCTCCGCCGCGTTCCGGTCTATCGACAGCAGGGTGGGGAAGGGGTCCAGCGGGACGTTGAACCGGCGGGCCGAATAGACCTGCGGGATCAGGTAGCAGTCCGCGAGGGTCGGGGCGGCGCCATGACACCAGCCATCTCCATGCCGGGCCGTGAGCGCCTCCAGCGCCGCAAAGCCGGGCGCGATCCAGCGGGCGGCCCAGGCGTCGACGGCGGCTTGGTCGGCGCTGAACGTCTCACGCAGGGCCTTGCCGACGCGCAGGTTGTTCAACGGATGGATGTCGCAGCCGATCAGCGCGGCCATGGCCCGGACCTGCGCGCGTGCAAGGGGTTCGGAGGGGAGCAGGGGCGGCGTCGGCCGGGTCTCTTCCAGCCATTCGAGGATGGCCGGGCTCTGGGTCAGAACGGCGCCATCGACCTCGAGTGCGGGGACCATGCCCTGAGGATTGAGGGCCATGAAGGCGTCGGACCGCTGGGCCCCCGTGCGCAGATCGACCCCGGCCTGTGCATAGGTCACGCCCTTGAGCTCAAGGGCGATGCGGGTGCGCCAGGCGGCGCCCGAGCGCCAGTAGCCGTGCAGGATCATCGCGGCCTCACAGTGAAGGTTAGCGGCGCCAGTCCGCCGATAGAGGCCTCGACCCGGTCGCCGGGCAGCAGCGGCCCAACGCCCTCCGGGGTCCCTGTGAAGATCAGGTCGCCGGGGAGAACGTCCCATAAAGTCCGCGCCTTGAGCAGGATTTCGTCGGGGCTCCAGACCATGTCGTCCAGCCGGCCTGACTGGCGCTCCACCCCGTTCACCGAAAGGCTGATCGGAGCGGCTGGATCGGGCAGGGGGCCGATTGTGATCGCGCCGCAGGGTGCGGACTGGTCAAAGCCCTTGGCGGCATCCCACGGGCGGCCCTTCTCCTTGGCTGTGGCCTGAAGGTCGCGGCGGGTCAGGTCGCAGCCGACGGCCCAGCCGACCATATCGCCGCCCGGGCCGATGGCGCAGACCAGCTCGACCTCATGGTGCAGATTGGCCGTCGCCCCCGGAAAGACCGGGTGCGCTCCGTCCCCGACGACGGCGTCCGCCGGCTTTGAAAAGAAGAAGGGTTCTGCGCGCTCCTGCCCCATCTCGCGCGCGTGGGCTGTGTAGTTCTGACCGACGCACAGGATGCGTCGGATCGGGAAACGCGCGGCGGCGCCGACGATCGGGAGAGAGGGTGTGGCGGCGGGGGGAAACAGCCAGTCAATCATGCCGTCTGTCTAGGCTGGACGCGCCGTCTTCGCCAGCCGGGAGCAGGGACGTCGTCATGCTGCGATGCGGGAACCTGCGTGATGCAGTGGCGTTCCGGCTCAGGGTTCCCTATTACACAGTCAAGCTTGCACAACGGAGCGCGCATCATGGCCACGAACAAGGCGGCACGAGCTGCCGTGAAGAACGACCTCAACACGCTCAAGGACGACCTGAAGGTTCTCGGCGTCGAGGAGAAGGCGCGCCTGCGTGAAAAGGCGACCGCCGCTGAAACCCGCGCCCGCGCCAAGGCGGCCGAGGTCGAGGCGCGGCTGCGCGAGCAGTCCGAAGTGCTGCGCGAGCGCGCCCGCGGCTACTACGACACCGCGCGCGTGCGCGGCCAGGAATACTATGACGAGGCGCAGGAGCGTCTCGACGAGGCCCAGCGCTACCTCACCGAGCGCGTCCAGGAGCGTCCGGTGCAGTCCACCGCCATCGCTCTCGGCGTCGGCGTCGTCCTCGGCCTGCTGCTCGCCGGCCGTCGCCGCTGATGCTGGGCGGAGGGCTGGCCCGGGGTCTCGTCAGGAAGGCCGTGGCGGCTTCAGTCGCCGCGGGCGCCGGGCTCGTCGCAACCATCGCCTTGGGCGCGACCATCTTCTATGCGCTGGAACTGGTCTTCGTGCCTCTGGCCGCCGCCGCCATCACATGCCTGCTGTTCGCGGTTGTCGCCGGTGTGGTGGCGATGACCTTCGTCCGGCGCGGGGAAGAACTCGACGAGGAAGACGAGGAAGCACCAACCGGGTTGGGCCAGAGGGCCTATGTCCTGTTCCGCCAGCGCCCGATGCTCGGAACGGTCGCGGCTCTGGCCGGGGGGTGGATATTCCTCCGCAATCCGGCACTGGCCACCATGGTGGCGGCCGCATTCACCGAGCGGTCGCACGGATCCCGCCGTCGGCGTTGATCGCGGAACGGCGTCCGGTTCCGTACGTTGCTTCGGAAGGCGCGGCGAGCCCGTCGCTCCATGGACCAACCGCTCTGGAAGGAACGCTGATGCTTCGCTGGG
>DASRWP010000463.1:0-4491 GCA_035654535.1 Brevundimonas sp. | reverse complement strand
CGAACTCGTCCAGCAGCTGCTGGTAGGCGGCAGCCTCTTCGAGCGGGTTCAGGTTTGCACGGTGGATGTTTTCCAGGAGTGCATCACGCAGCATAGCGTCGTCGCGGGTGTCGCGGACGATCGCGGGGATGGTGTCGCGGCCGACGGACTGGGCGGCACGCCAACGGCGTTCACCCATCACCAGTTCGTACCGGCCGTTGCCCACGTCACGAACGACGATCGGCTGCAGGAGGCCGACCTCCTGGATGGAGGTCTTCAGCTCCTCGAGTGCGTCCTCATCGAAGACGTGACGAGGCTGCTTGGCGTTCGGCACGATGGCCGCCACCGGCAACTCGGCGAAGCGTGCTCCGGGGACGGGCGCCAACTCGCTGGTCGGTTCTGCCGCGGGTATCGACACGCTGAGAGTCGGCCCCTGCTCAGGCTCGAGATCCGGACTCGCCTCAGTCGCCGCGGAGAACTGGGCGGGCGCCGGCGCCACCGGTGGGGGCGGCGCGAGAGCGGGGGGAGTGGCCTCTTCCGTGGCGACGGCGGCCGCCGGCGCGGTAGGAATCAAAGCGCCCAGGCCCCGACCGAGGCCTCCCCGTGGACGGTTCTTCATGCGGTGCCTCCGTTGTTGACCCCACGCTGCGCAAGCTCGAGAGCGGCCTCGAAGTAGCTGGTCGCGCCCCGCGAACCCGGATCGTAAGTCATCACTGACTGGCCGTAGCTCGGCGCCTCTGACACTCGTACGTTCCGGGGAATGACCGCGTTCAGTACCTTCTCGCCGAAGTGGTTTCGCACGTCCTGTTCTACGGCGTCGGCGAGCCGGGTACGGCGGTCGTACATGGTCAGCAGAATCGTCGAGACATCGAGGGTGGGGTTGAGGTGCTGGCGGACCAGGTTGATGTTGTTGATCAGCTGGTTGAGGCCCTCGAGCGCGTAGTACTCGCACTGAATGGGGATCAGCACCTCTTGCGCGGCACACAGGGCGTTAACCGTCAGCAGTCCGAGCGAGGGCGGGCAGTCGATGAAGACGTAGTCGAACTTCTCCGGGTGCGCCGCGATCGCTCGTGCGAGCCGCGACTCGCGGGCCACGACCGACACCAGCTCGATCTCGGCACCGGCCAGGTCGATGGTCGCGGGGACGCAGAAGAGGTTGGGGATGCCTTCGACTGGCTGGGCGATCTCGGCCAGCGGCATGTTGTCGATCAGGCAGTCGTAGACGTCCGGCACTCCCGCGTGGTGCGGCACGTTCAGACCCGTCGAGGCGTTGCCCTGCGGGTCGAGGTCGACCACCAGTACGCGGTTGCCGTGCAGAGCGAGCGCAACGGCGAGGTTGACGGTCGTGGTGGTCTTCCCTACGCCGCCCTTCTGGTTCGCGACACAGAGGACCCTCGGGTGATCGGGTCGCGGCATCGTAATCTCGCCGCTCGGATTGAGGATCTGCACAGCACGCAACGCTTCCATGGCAAGGGGCGGATCGTCTTCATCCCGGCTCGGCGTTTCACGTGAAACATGTTCAGTGGGCGAATCGCCGTCATCCGATGGTGGCGGGGAATCCGGTACCGCCGGCGTCGATGCCGGCACTGGCGAGCTAACGGAAACCGGCGCGACCGCTGATCCATCCGCCTCGGAGCGGGGTGAAGGCGCCGGGCGACGGGGGACACCGCCATCCTGCTGCGGTGGGACCGGAGGAGACGCGGGACTGACAGGGGTGCCGTACACCGAGCCGCTGGACGGCTGGGCGCCGCCGTAGCCACGGCCAGCGCGCGGCTGGGGAACACCCGGCTCGCCCGATTCGTGGGTGCCGGTCGCGGAGCCGGGCTCGTAGGGGCTCCGGGGGGAGGTGGATCCTCCCGCACTGCCCCCGGGGGGCGCTTGAGGCGGCGTTTCACGTGAAACGACGTCGCCGTTCGCCGGTTCGGTTACTCGGCCGCTGCCGTACTCATGCACCGTCTTGTCCCTGCCTGCTCGGAATGGGTCCGCACCGCGGGAGCCCACCTCAGCACCGCTGGGCGATGCGTGCGGTGAGGCGGAAGGCGGCGGCGCAGCAGATGCGTCCACCGCTTGGTCAACATTATCGACGCGCGGCCAGCCTACGGCCGTGGGGCGACCGTCGCCACGCTTGTCCGCCTGATGGGGCGTTCCGGAACGTGGTTGATTACCGGAATAAGCCAGCATGCCCGTCTCGTCAGCCGGGGCGCCGGAGACCGATAAGCCGGCAGAAGCGCCGGTTCGGGCGGACGCAGTGGCCGGAGTAGCCCGTTCGAAGATCATCACTCCCGGTACGAGCCGAAGGGCAGCGCCGAATTCGACCTGTCGGCCACGAGGCCAGCCGGTTGCCGACCCATCTCGCCATGCAGAAGGCGCCGCGACAAGCGGCACCGTCGGCGCGGCCGGCGAGAAGCTCTGTCTCGCAGCAAGCTGACAGCCCTTCGACGCCTCCGGCCGAGCCGTCGACACAGACATCGGTACCCCGGCGAGAGGGGAAGCGGGCGCGGACGTTGACGGAGGGGCTGACGCGGGCACGGATGCGAAAGAGGATGGGGGCGCGGCCCCGGGCGCAGATGAAGACGCGGACGAGGCAGCGGACGCCGGCGGCATGCTCGGCGCATCACCATCGGGCGACACCTCAACTCCTGACCAGTACGCCGCCTCGAACCGCGCCCCGGCGCCGAACGCGGGACCCACGGCAGTCGGCACATCACTGGTCACCCCCGGATCAGCCGACCGAGCGGAACTGCCGTCCGAGGCCGATCCCGACGTACGCCCGGATCGCTTGCGCCCGCCCCGCCTGGCCATCTATCCCCTCCGCGTTCTCCTTCGCCCGGTTCCGCGACCGTCCGACTTGTCGGCGCCGCGGCCCGAAGCGGATGGCTTCGACCGTGGTGCCACGACGTTCCGCTCGCGGACTATCTCGACCACCGTGGTGGGTGGGTCGAGAACCTCCGCCCCGCAGACGGCTATCGCCGGCTCCGAGCCGCCCAGCCTGGCGATCGCAGTGCGGTGCTCGGCCGCCTCCTCCGCGGCCGAGGAGCCCTTGAGCGCCAGCAGCCGGCCACCGACGGCGGCAAGCGGCAAGCACCAGCCAGCGAGCCGGTCGAGCGGTGCGACCGCTCGGGCGGTGACGATATCGGCGGCGGCGGGGGGTCCGCCGGCGATGTCCTCCGCACGGCCCCGGACGACCGTGACGGTCGCGTCGAGGCCGAGCGTTGTCACCGCCTCGGTCAGGAAGGCGGCACGTCGTGCCAGTGGCTCGACCAGGGTGATCGAAAGATCCGGACGCGCCACTGCCAGCACGATACCGGGCAAACCGGCACCAGACCCTACGTCAATCACCAAAGCGCCCATTGGAATCATTTCGGAGACAACGCCGCAGTTGAGTATGTGCCGGTCCCAGATGCGCGGGGCCTCCCGCGGGCCGATGAGCCCGCGGACCACGCCGTCCGTCATGAGCAGGCGGGCATAGGCCTCTGCGACGTCGAGGCGATCGCCGAAGACGGCCTCCGCCGCCGCGGCGTGATCAGCGGGAGGCGACGCCGACAGGGACGCACCAGACGCAGGAGAGACCCCGGAGGACGAGGAAGGGGACGGGTGGGTGAACGGCGACCGGAAAGACGACGGCCCGGATGCTTCCGCATCCGGGCCCGCGTCACCCGCGCCGAAGCGGGCGTCCGGCATCAGTCGGCTGCGCGGACCACGATGCGGCGGTGGGGCTCCACGCCCTCGGACTCGCTCTGCACGCCGGAGATCGCGTTGACAACGTCATGCACGCACTTGCGCTCAAACGCCGACATCGGCTCAAGGCGGACAACGTCGCCATGCTCCTTGACCTTCTCGACCGCGTTGCGGGCGACGGCCGCCAGCTCCTTGCGCCGCGCCGCCCGGTAACCGCCGACGTCGAGCAGCAGGCGGCTCGGCGAGCCGGTCGCCCGGAAGATCGCCAGGCGAGTGAGCTCCTGCAGCGCCTCCAGCGTGGCGCCGCGCTGGCCGACCAGCGGCTGAAGCCCTCCGCCGACGACCTCGACCATCGGGCGGCCGCCGGACACCAGCTCGTCGATGTCACCGTCGTAATCGAGGATGTCCAGCAGGCCTTCGACGTAGTCGGCAGCGACCTCGCTCTGCCGGAACAGGTCGGCCTCGGAAGCGACGTTCTCCGACTTCTTGGTGTCCTCGAACGAGGCAGCCTCAGCGTCGTCGGAAACCGAGGATTCGGGAGTGCTGGTGTCGGTCACGGTCTCATCTCCGTACATATCGGCCGGACCTGCTCGGTCCGCTGTTTCCCGCGCCGGCGATGTCCGAACGCCGGCGTGGGGAGGTCTGTGTGGTCAGGTCCGCGGCTTGTTCGCGGGCCTGGCGCCCTTCTTCGGGTTCACCGGCTTCGCCCCGGGCTTGGGCGCGCGGGCTTTGGCGTCCACCACCGGGGTCTGCGGTTCCGGGCCGGCGGTCTTGCGGCCGAAGAACCCGCCGGTCTTGACCGGCTGCACGGGACTGTTGGCGCCGCCCTTCGCC
>DASRWP010000462.1:0-2680 GCA_035654535.1 Brevundimonas sp. | reverse complement strand
TGATCAGGCCCATGCCGCGCGGCACGTCTAGCGCGGCAGCTGCGGCCTTCAGGCGCTTGCGGTCGGTGGCCTGGGTGATCTTGCGCGATATGCCACCACCCTTGCCGGTGTTGGGCATCAGCACGCAGTAGCGGCCGGCCAGCGACAGCCAGGTGGTCAGCGCCGCGCCCTTGCCGCCGCGCTCGTCCTTGACGACCTGCACCAGCATGACCTGGCGGCGCTTGATGACGTCCTGGATCTTGTAGCGGCGCATCAGGCGGCGTTTCAGCCGCTCTTCCTCGGCCATGCCGCCTTCGGACTCGTCGTCGGTCTCGCGGGCGTGCTCGTCGTGATCGTCGTCTTCCGAGTGCGCCTCGGCCATAATGGCTTCGCGGTCGGCGACCGGGATCTGGTAATAGTCCGGGTGAATTTCGTTGAAGGCGAGGAAGCCGTGGCGATTGCCGCCGTACTCGACGAAGGCGGCCTGCAGGCTGGGCTCTACGCGAACGACCTTGGCGAGGTAGATGTTGCCGCGAAGCTGGCGCTTCGCGCGGGATTCAAAGTCGAATTCCTCGACCTGACGGCCCTCGACGATCGCCACGCGGGTTTCTTCCGCGTGCGCCGCGTCGATCAACATGGTCTTCGACATGGAAAGTCTCTCTCTGGCGCGCTCGGCCCGTCCCTCGAAGGGGGCAGGCGGCTCGCCGAATGGGATTGAGGGCGGGCGCAGGCGTCATCCCGTCGCCGCGGCGAAGGCCGCAGGCGGTGTCGGTCGTCTCAGACCGGGAGAGAGCGCAGGCGATAGAGCCCATGGGGTTCAGTACGGTCCTGGATCCGGACGCGCCGTCTGAAGGGGCGTCCCGGACCCGGTCGTCGAATCGGCGGGGCAAGCCACGCCGGCTCTCGGATCGGTGAAAGTCATGCCGCGAGGAGGGCGCGTCCAGCCTGTATGCAGGGGACGCGATCGATCGCGCGCGAAACAAGCATAGGCACGGCCAGCGTGAATTAAAAGCCACGCCGGCTTTAACGGCTTGGCGACGACGTTGCGCGAGGATGGCCCCAACCAAGAAAAGGTGGGTCGCCGTCGAATGTACGGGCTGTTGCGTATCAGGGTGTCGCATTGGGGTCGGCGCGAGTGGGCGATGACCGCGCTCGCGTTCGTCGTCATCTGCATCGGCATCCTTGCGGCCGGTCGTGGCCTCGCGTCAGGCGCAGTGGGCGAGGTGCTCCGGGTCCGGCTGGGCGGTGACGCCGCCCACACGCGTGTCGTCGTCGATCTGGACCGGACCTCGCGCGGACAGGTGATCCAGTCCGGCGACGCCGGCAAGGTCGTCGTGTCGCTGGCCGGGGTCGCCCCGCCGCGCGGGTTGGAAGGCGCAGGGACAGGCCTCGTCCGGGGCTGGCGCGTCGCCGGAGCCGGAGCGGCGTCGCGAGTCGAGCTGGACCTCGCTGCGAGCGCGGAAATCGAGCGACGATTCGTCCTGCCCCCTGGCGACGGCATTCCCCACTACCGCTACGTTATCGATCTGAAGGCGACCGGCCGCGCCCTCGCCCCGTCTTCGCCCGCGGCGTCGCACCGCCTCCCGCCGCAGTCCGCCGAAAAGCCGCTGATCTTTATCGACGCGGGCCATGGAGGGCGTGACCCGGGCGCGCGGGGAGCTGCCGTCAACGAGAGCGCGGTCACCCTCGCCGCCGCCCAGGCGCTGAAACAGGAGCTTGAACGGACCGGGCGCTACCGTGTGCGGATGACCCGGGACGGCGACGCCTATGTCGACCTTTACCGCCGCGTCGCCATCGCGCGTCAGGCCGGCGCTGATCTGTTCATCTCGTTGCACGCCGACGCCGGCGCCGATCCGGCCACGCGGGGGGCTTCGGTCTACACCTTGTCGGAACAGGGCGCGGGCAGGGCGGTGCGCGAGTTCACCCGCGGCGACGACTGGCAGCGCAGTCTGAACCTGCCTGGCCGGGACCCGTCGGTCGACCGCATCCTGCTGGACATGACCCAGCGCGCCACCCAGAACCGCTCGGCCCAGCTGGCCCGGACGCTGCTGGGTGAGCTGGAGGGCGCCGACCACCCGCTGCTGCGCCGCAGCCACCGTGACGCCGGCCTCGCCGTCCTGCTGGCCCCTGACGTGCCCGCTGTCCTGCTGGAGATGGGCTTCATCACCAATCCTGAGGACGAGCGGCTGCTGAACGATGCGCGCGCCCGTCGCCGTTTGATGCGCGCTGTGGCTGAAGGCATCGACCGATACTTCCGGGAACCCGCGGGAGCCGTGCAGATGGCCTCGGCAGGAGCCTCGGGTCAGCCCTGACCGTTTCTCACGCACCGCAGGGTGCGAAGTCGGACTCAAGCGATTATCTGGCCGCCATGCGTCTGCGCGTCGTCGATCTGGAAACCACCGGCGGGGACCGGACCTCGGAGATTATCGAGGTCGGGATTGTGGACGTCGTCCCGGATGGGGAGGCGTGGCGGGCCCTGCCGCCGGTGACGAGGCTGTTCCGCCCGCGCCGTGAAATCTCGTTCCACGCCATGGCCGTCCACCACCTGACGCCCGCGCATTTCTGCGACGACGACCCGCACTGCGACGAGCTGCTGCTGCGGGAGATGTTTCTGGCCGAACGCGCCGACGTCATGGTCGCCCACAGCGCCCGGTTCGAGCGCGGTTTCATCGCTGACACGGCGACGGGTGGACTGCCATGG
>DASRWP010000461.1:0-7175 GCA_035654535.1 Brevundimonas sp. | reverse complement strand
GCTGGAAATACTCTGCGCCGCCCGCGTCCCGGGAGTAGACGTAGCGGTTGGAGCCCGGGATGACCGTCGCGCCCGCCACCGGCTCGGTGAAGAAGGTGAGCTGGCGGCGGTCCGCGCCGGGCGCCGCCACGCGGTGCAGCTGGGCCGTCTCGCCGAAGCGGGTGGCGATCAGGATCGAGCCATCGGCCATGAAGTCCTGGAATCCGGCTGAGCGGGCGTTGCGGTATCGCTGCAGCCGAGGCTTGAGGTCCGCGGGGATCTGGGGGATGCCGTCGAAGACCAGGTTGCCGACCTCGCGGCGCTCGGGCTGCGCGGTCTGGGCCATGACACCCGAGGCCGTCGCGGCCATCAGCATGGTCGCCAGCGCCAGCCGGCCGGTCATCTTGCCAATCATCGTGTCGCCCCCCTTTGAACAGCCGCGACATAGGAGGCGGCCTCCGGGCGTCTGGCAAGTCAGATAAGGCCGCACGCCTCGTCGTCGCGGCGCTTTTCGCCACAAGTCGCAGCATCCGACGCTTCGGAGACGTTTCGCCCCGGCGCCGCCCCGGCTAGCTGATTGCCTGGGGCCGGGCGCGAATCCACTGGGACAGCAGCCATTTGCGTCCCCGCGTCGGCGGCAGACCCGCGTGAAGACTCTCCACATCGGGGGAGCCGTCCTCCCGCACGTTCATGAACACGAGGGCGTCGCCGGTTCGACCCCGATGCCGTTGTCCGGCGCGGGGGAAGTCCGTCTCGCCCCCGGAGAAATCCTCGCTCAGGTACACGAGGAAGGTCGCCACCCGCTGGCCCAGTTGGTCGATCTCGGAATTGAACTGGGGTGAGGCGGGATTGAAGAAGTCATAGTGCGGCCGATACTCCTGACCAGGCGCGTAGGAGAGGATGTTCGGCGCCTCCATGTGAACCATGGGAAACCCGGTGGCGGCGGCGATCCGGGCCTGTATCAGCAACATGACCACATCTATCCGGGCGAGGCCGAACCGGTTCACGGTGTTGGTGCGCATGGGATCCGGACGGGCGTCTCCGGTCACGGGATCGTTGATCATCGCCGCTTCGAGCTGGCCGTCGCCCCGGTGAATCAGCCACCGGCAAACCTCGCTCGAGAGAAAGCCGTCAATCGCGCGTATGCGGGGCGCGGCGCAAAGCGCTCGTGACGGAGGCAAGCGGGTCCAGGCCGTCATGTCGATGGCCTGACGCGCGCGCCGCCACACCGCCGGACCGCCGACGCCGGACGACCTGATGCGGACCGCAAGAGCCGGATCATCGGTCAGCACGCCAAGCTGGCGCTGCGCCGGGCGATCGCCAAGTCTCGCGCCGGTTTCCAGCAGGTCCAGGCAGTCCGACCAGCTCTGGGTCCGCCCCAATCCGAGCCCAGCCAGAACCGCCAGCCGCGCCGCGGCGGCTCCCGACCCGGCCTGCACTGCCGCGGCCAGATATGCCGCGGCCTGCTCGGGCTCAGGGTCGCCGTCGATACCCAGAAGAAGCCCGATGCCCGTTTCATGAGGATCGCTTTGGGCGACCGCTCCACCGGAGCCGCGTTTTCTGGGCGCGCCGACCTCACGCATGGCTTGTCCCTGGCCCCTTGGAAGTCTGACAGATATCAGGTGCCGCTTGGGGCGCAAGCGAACGCCGCGCCGCCAGCCTTGTCTTCGCCGCGCTTTTCGCCCATAAGCCGCCGCTTCCGACGCAAGTGAACCTCGCGTCTCCACCTGCACGACCCCCGGTCCGCCGGGACGAGGCAGGCGAGAACCCTCCGCCGACGTGATCGTCGCCGGAGGCCATTTCGCTATGGAGACCGTCTCACCCGTTGGATCGAGTGGCCGCAGGGCCGACGAGGTTGTGAATGTTCGAGGCTCTGAACGAGCGGCTGACAGGCGTCTTCGACCGGATCACCGGGCGCGGCGCCCTGTCCGAAAAGGACGTGGCCGAGGCGATGCGCGAAGTGCGCGTGGCCCTGCTCGAGGCCGACGTCGCCCTGCCCGTCGTCAAGGACTTCATCGCTTTCGCCACCGAGCGCGCGACGGGCGAGGACGTCATCCGCTCGGTCAAGCCCGCCGATCAGGTGGTCAAGATCGTCTATGACGGTCTGGTCGAGATGCTGGGCGGCGAGGAGCCGGTCCCGATCAACCTGAACGCCACGCCGCCGGCGGTCATCCTGATGTCGGGCCTGCAGGGCTCGGGCAAGACGACGACCTCGGCCAAGCTGGCGCTGCGGCTGACGAAGTTCGACCGCAAGAAGGTCATGATGGCCTCGCTGGACACGCGGCGTCCGGCGGCCATGGAGCAGCTGGCCACGCTGGGCCAGCAGATCGAGGTCGCGACCCTGCCGATCGTGGCGGGAGAATCGCCGGTCCAGATCACCCGCCGCGCGCTGCAGTCGGCGAAGCTGCAGGGCTTCGACGTCCTGATCCTCGACACCGCCGGCCGCATCACCCTCGACGAGGCCCTGATGGCCGAGGTGGCCGAGGTCGCGGCCATTGCGAAACCGGTCGAGACCCTGCTGGTGGCCGACAGCCTGACCGGTCAGGACGCCGTCCGGACGGCCAAGGCCTTCCATGAGCGCCTGCCGCTGACGGGTCTGGTGCTGACCCGCGCCGACGGCGACGGGCGCGGCGGTGCCATGCTGTCGATGCGGGCGGTCACCGGCCTGCCGATCAAGTATCTGGGCGCAGGCGAGAAGATCGATGCGCTGGATGTGTTCGACGCCCGCCGCGTCGCCGGCCGCATTCTCGGTCAGGGGGACATCGTCGCCCTGGTCGAAAAGGCGTCGCAGGAGCTGGACGCCTCCAAGGCCGAGGCGATGGCCCGCAAGCTGGCCAAGGGCCAGTTCGACCTGAACGACCTCGCCGGCCAGCTGCAGCAGATGAAGCGGATGGGCGGTCTTCAGGGCATCATGGGGATGTTGCCCGGCGTGGCCAAGATGAAGAACCAGATGGCGGAAAGCGGCGTCGACGACCGCATGATCGCGCGTCAGGAAGCCATCATCTCGTCGATGACCAAGGCCGAGCGCAAGAAGCCCGACCTGCTCAACGCCAGCCGCAAGAAGCGCATCGCCAAGGGCGCCGGGGTCGAGGTGCAGGACATAAACCGCCTGCTGAAACAGCACCGCCAGATGGCCGACATGGTCAAGTCCATGTCGCGCGGCGGCGGCAAGGGCATGAAGCAGATGGCCGCCATGATGGGCGGCCTCGGCGGCGGCGGCATGGGGGGCGGCCCCGACATGGCCCGCCTCAAGGCGATGGGGGGCGGCCGCATGCCCGAACCCAGCGCCGACGAAATGAAAGCCCTTCAGGACCGGCTCGCCGGCCAAATTCCAGGCTTCGGGGGCGGCGGACAACTTCCGGGGGGCCGTCCAGGCCTTCCGGGCTTCCCTCCCAAGAAATAATCCGACTTAACGAAAGAGACTGAAAATGTTGAAGATTCGTCTGGCCCGCGGTGGCGCCAAGAAGCGCCCCTACTACTACATCGTCGTCGCCGACAGCCACTCGCCCCGCGATGGCAAGTTCATCGAGCGCGTCGGCACCTACAACCCGATGCTGCCGCGCGACGGCGAGCAGAAGCGCGTCACCCTGAAGACCGACCGGATCACGGAATGGCTGTCCAAGGGCGCCCAGCCGACCGACCGCGTGGCCCGCTTCCTGAGCCAGGACGAAGCCTTGGCCGACAAGGTCAAGTGGACCCAGTCGAACAACCCGAACAAGGCGCAGCCGGGCAAGAAGGCCCAGGAACGCGCCGCCGAACGCGCCCAGCGCGAAGCCGACCGCGCCGAGGCCGAGGCCGCCGCCAAGATCGAGGCCGCCGAAGCCGCCGAGCGCGCCAAGGAAGAAGCCAAGGCCGCCGCCGAAGCCGCCAGGAACGCCCCGGCTCCGGAGCCGGAAGCCGCCGCTGAGGAAGCTCCCGCCGAAGCCGCTGCTGAAGAGGCGCCGGCTGAAGCTGCTGCTGAAGAAGCCCCGGCCGAAGCCGCCGCGGAAGAGGCTCCGGCCGAAGCCGCCGCCGAGGAAGCCCCGGCCGCCGACGCGACCGAGGAAGAAAAGACCGAGGCCTAAGCCTCCTCATCCGCTCACCCCGGCGCATGCCGGGGCCCAGATGACAGAAAGCAGCGCTCGACGTACGGGCGCTGCTTTTCTGCTATCTGGCGGCGGCGTTTGTATCTGGGTCCCGGCCTTCGCCGGGATGAGCGGAGTTTTTGGATGTCCACCGACAGCAAACTCATCCTCGTCGGCCAGGTCGCTGGCGGGTTCGGGGTCAAGGGCGAGGTCCGGGTCACGGCCTGGACCGCTGAGCCGATGACCCTGCTGTCTTACGGCACCCTGCTGCGCGCCGACGGCTCGCCCGGCCTGACCCTGACCAGCGCCCGGCCCGAGAAGACCGCCGTGGTCGGCCGGGCGAAGGAAATCGCCACCAAGGAACAGGCCGACGCCCTGCGTGGGCTCAAGCTCTACATCGCGCGCGAGGCCCTGCCCGAACCGGACGAGGACGAATTCTACCTGACCGATCTGGTCGGGCTGGAGGCCCGCGACACCGACGGCGCGGTGCTGGGGTCGGTGAAGTCCGTCCAGAATTTCGGGGCCGACGACATGCTGGAGATCGCCCCCGCGGCCGGCGGCCCGACCTGGTACCTGCCCTTCACCCGCGAGGCCGCGCCCGAACTGCACATCGCCGACGGCTGGCTGCTGGCCGTCCGCCCCGTCGAGGTCGGCGAGCGCGAACCGGACTGAGGCCGCACGCGTTGGCGGGTCATGCCCTCCAGCGTCATCCGCCGCTTCAGCTATGACGAACCGGACCGCCGCCTGCGCGTGACCTTCACCTCGGGCGACGTCTACGACTATTTCGCCGTCCCGCCCGAGGTGGCCGCCGACTGGCGCGCCGCCTTCTCGAAGGGCCAGTTCTTCGCGGCGCATATCCGCGACCGGTATGAGTACAGGCTGGTCGAGAAGGCGTGGCCGCGGGCGGGCTGGCCATCTCTCCCGGATGGTCGGCGGCGTGTGAATCCAGCAGACCAGTAGCGCGGTCCGAGATCAGACAAACGGCCTCTCGGCACGCCAGCAGTCGGCGAGGTTCCGGCTGGCCGCCGCGCCGAACTGCGCGATCAGTCCTCCGTTGCCGCTTATCTCCACCCGGGTGTTGGCGATGTGGTCGGGCTGCGTTCCCCGACCCCAGACGGTCGTCTGCAGACCATTGTCGACAACGCTCAGGGGCCGTCGACCTTCGGGCGCGCCTTCGTTCGGCGTAATGCCCGAGACCTCGATCCGGGGCGCAACCAAATTCGTAAGCCAAATCAGGGTGTTTCTAAGCGCAGGGCACTCTCGTGATGTAGTCCAGGTTGTGACCCCAGCGGCACCGGAAGAGCCATTCTGTCGGCGTGCCGCGAACTCGATCCAGGGCCTGTTGTCGGGAGTACGACGGGTGTTGTCGCGCACCGCGAAGAACTCGATCCGTTCCCACTCCCCCGTAAGGGCGTGTTCGACGGTGAGTCCGGCCTCTGGCCTTTGAAACGCTCGATCCTGCTCGTCCGGCGATTGGGCGGCAGCAGAAGTTGCAATCGCCACGCATGACATGACGGCCGCCGCGGACAGCCGTCGGCAATCTGACTTAGGGGCACAACTCGCCATTGGGATTTACCTCAGGCCCGGGATTGGCTTCATCTCCATCGAGATTCGTTTGATTGTACACTCGAATCTGAAGTCGCGCCGATCCACCCGGGTCCGCCCGGGTTCCGACTACGTACACTCGGAAACGGGCCGCGTCGCCGCCCGCTTCTCCAATTTCCTTTTGCCAGAAGTTGGTGAAGTTTGACCGATCAGGATCCGACGGATATGGCCCGTTCCCGGGATGGGAATGGATTGTGCCGATCACATCCCGCATGTCGATTCCAGTCATGTCGGGCGTAACCGCGCCTCCCATGTTTGGTCCCACCGCGATATTTCCGAGGCGAATCCCCCCGGTTGCCGGATCTCGATATATCACGAAAGAGCGCTCGAGGCGGTCCACGAGAGGATCTCCCGCATCGGCCTGAAAACGGCGCAGCGCCTCCGCCGCCGCGGCGTCCGCATTCCATTCCAGCGCGGTATCGGGATCGGCGCATTGGTCCGTCGGCGGCGCCTGTTCGGGCTCGCCATCCTCGACACCGATCGGAACCGGTCCGGTCGGCGGTTCGAAGTATCCGCCGCCGCCAGACGGGAAGGAACCGTCTGACCGGCGCCTCTGACCCCTGACCCAGGCGTTCCCAGGTTCGCCGTGTCCGTCATGTGAGCCTCCCGCGTCGGGAGACGACACCACCTTAACGGGCGGAAGTCGAGTCCTTATGGTTGATCACCCCTCCTCGTCGCCCGCCAGACCCATCATGTGGAAGCCGGCGTCGACGTGGATGACTTCGCCCGTGGTGGAGAAGCCGAGGTCGGAGCATAGCCACAGGGCGCAGCCGGCGACGCCCTCCATCGAGGTGTCCTGCTTCATCGCCGACATGGCCCGGCCCTGCGAGATCATGCCCCGGCCGCCCGAGATGCCGGCCAGCGACAGGGTGCGCATGGCGCCGGCGGAGATGGCGTTGACGCGGATGCCCTTCGGCCCGAGGTCGCGGGCGATGTAGCGGGTCGCCGCCTCCAGCGCCGCCTTGGCCACGCCCATGGTGTTGTAATTGGGAATGGCTCGCTCGGACCCGAGATAGGTCATGGTCACCAGCGAGCCGCCGTTCGGCATGAGCTTCGACGCCCGTTTGGCCACGTCGACGAAGCTGAAGGCCGAAATGTTCATGGCCAGCAGGAAACTGTCGCGGCTGGTGTTGTCGACGAACGAACCCTTGAGCTCGTCCTTGTTGGCGAAGGCGACGGAGTGGACGACGAAGTCGATCGTGCCGAACGCCTTTTCCAGCTCGGAGAAGGCCTGATCCATCGAGGCGTCGTCAGTGACGTCGGCCTGGATGAGCAGCTTGGCGCCGACGCTCTCGGCCAGCGGGCGGACGCGGCGCTCAAGCCCCTCGCCGAGGTAGGTGAAGGCCAGTTCCGCGCCCTGCGCCGCCAGCTGGGAAGCGATGCCCCAGGCGATGGAGTTGGAGTTCGCGACGCCCATGATCAGGCCCTTCTTGCCCTTCATGAGTTCGCCGGTCGGCATGTTCCAGCTGCTCTCGCTCGCCATGGTCGTGTCTCCGTGATTGCCCGCGCTTTCTGGACGGTCCGGGC
>DASRWP010000460.1:0-7510 GCA_035654535.1 Brevundimonas sp. | reverse complement strand
CGCACCACCAGAACATCACATAGGCGCCCGACGGCCTCAGTTCGGGCCGTTTGAGCACCGGTCCGCACAGCCGCGCCTCGTGCCGGCTCAGGCTGACCACGCCCTCGATCGCGGTCTGGGACAGCCGCGCGGAGGTGTTGCGCAGCACCGCCTCGATGACCTCGTTCTCGCCAAAGCTCAGCAGGGTCTCGGTCACAACCTCCGCCAGGCCGCGCCGGGTCGCCATCATGAACCGGTGCTCCGGCCCGGCGTCTCGCGCGCAGGCCACCAGATCGGCGTCCGACAGGGAGGCGCACTGCTCGATCAGCAGCCCGGCGACCTCGGGTTCGTCCCGCAGCAGCATCCGCGTCAACGCGTTGGGCAGTTCGGCGAGCGGAGCCAGTCGCCCGGCGACCCGCCGCCGATCCTCGGTGCTGGCCAGACGCAGCATCTCGACCAGCAGGTCGCCGACCACCGACCGTTCAAAGGCGTTGATCCGGCTGGCGGGCAAGGACACCACGTCGGCGAGCCGCTTCAGCAATGCGTGTCGCGCGCGGAAGGCGCCCTCAGGGGCGGCCTCTTCGGTAATCGGCGCGGGTTCGGACATGGTCGTCCACGTTAAGGCAGCGCCGGTTAACCGCCTGTGACGGTTACAAGCCTTCAAACAGGGCGGTGGACAGATAGCGTTCCGCGAAACTCGGGATGATGGCGACGATGGTCTTGCCGGCGTTCTCGTCGCGTCCGGCCAGACGGAAGGCCGCCACCAGAGCCGCGCCGGACGAGATGCCGACCGGAATACCTTCCACACGCGCCGCCTTGCGCGCCATGTCGAAGCTGTCCTCATTCGAGACCTGCTCGACCCCGTCGATGACAGAGCGATCGACGATGGCGGGAATGAAGCCCGCGCCGATGCCCTGGATCTTGTGCGGCCCGGGCTCACCGCCCGAAAGCACCGGCGAGGCCGTCGGCTCGACCGCGATCATCCGCACGGACGGCTTGCGCGCCTTAAGAACCTGACCGACGCCCGTGATGGTGCCGCCGGTGCCGACGCCGGCCACGACCACATCGACCGTGCCGGCCGTGTCGTTCCAGATTTCCTCGGCGGTCGTGGCGCGGTGGATGGCCGGGTTGGCCGGGTTCTCGAACTGCGAGGGCATGACCGCGCCCGGCGTCCGGTCCAGCAGCTCCTGCGCCATGGCGATGGCGCCCTTCATCCCCTTCTCGGCGGGGGTCAGGACCAGCTCGGCCCCAAGCAGCGCCAGCATCTTGCGCCGCTCCATCGACATGCTTTCCGGCATCACCAAGACCAGCCGATAGCCCTTGGCGGCCGCCACGAAAGCCAGGGCGATGCCCGTGTTGCCGCTCGTAGGCTCTATCAGGGTCGCGCCCGGTCCGATCCGGCCGGCCTGCTCCAGCGCTTCGATCATGGCGACCCCGATCCGGTCCTTCACCGAGGAAATCGGGTTGAAGAACTCCAGCTTGGCTAGCACCGTGGCCTTGGGCTGGTATTCCGCCGACAGTCTCGGCAATCCCACGATCGGCGTGTCCCCGATGGTCTCCAGAATGGACTCATAGACCTTGCCGCGCCCGGCCTTGAGGTGGCGGGAGGGGTCATAGACGGCGTCGGACATGGCGGGTCTCCGGGCGAACGGGCAGGGTCGTCTACAACATAGGGCGAATACCGCCACCGCAACACTGGACCCGCACAACGCGCCAGCCTAGCTTGGCCGTGGGGGAACATCGTTATGACAGACGCCGCGCTGCCGACGACGCAGACCGACCGCATCGGAGAGCTCGACATCATCCGCGGATTCGCCCTCTTCGGGGTCCTCTGGATGAACGTTTTCGGCATGGGCGACTTCCTCGTCCCGGCCGACAAGATCCACGGCCTGAGCCAGTTCAAGGTGCTGGAGGACGTGGTCGGCTTCGCCTCCAACCTGCTCATGCACGGCAAGGCGCAGGCCCTGTTCTCGCTGCTGTTCGGGTTCGGCTTCGCCATCATGATGGACCGCGTCGGCCGAAGAGGCGGCGGCGGGACCAAGGTCTATCTGCGCCGTTTGGCCATTCTGCTCATCGTCGGGCTCGCCCACGTCACCCTGCTGTGGATGGGCGACATCCTCAACGCCTACGCTGCCATGGGCTTCCTGCTGCTGCTGACGCGGCGATGGCCGGGCAAGCTCCTGCTGGCGGCGGGACTCATGCTCGCCTTGGTCCTGCCGTCGCTGGTCATGGCCTACTATCAGCTCATCGCGCCAAACGGCCCGCCTCCCTTCGTCGCGATCTTCGAGGCCGGCGCCGCGGCCCGCTGGCCGATCATCATGGGCCACGACTATCCGGCCTTTGTCGTCGCGCAGTTCCGCGGCACGTTCTTCGAATTCTACGCCCAGCCCCTCGCTGTCATGTATTTCGGCTGGATTCTCGGCCGCTTCATGATCGGCAGCTGGATATTCCGGCAAGGCTGGCTGCAGGCGCCGCATCGCCATCTCACGGGCTTCGCCGTCGCCGCTGCGACGCTGATACCGACCGGCCTAATCCTGTCGCTGCTTCGTCCGCTGATGCGCAGCCTCGAGCTGGAGCCAATGTCCTGGTCGCAGCCCATATTCCGCGGACTGGGGCCGGCGGCCGACCTTGTCCTTGCGCTCGGATACGGCTCGCTGATCGTCATCCTGTGCCAGCTGCCCCGTGTCCGGCGGCTCCTCTCCGGTCTCGGCTCAGTCGGGCAGATGGCCCTGACCAACTACCTGACGCAGAGCGTGTTCTTCTTCGTCTTCCTCTACGGCTTCGGTTTCGGCCTGCTACCGTGGATGGGTCCGACCTTCAGCCTGCTGTTCGCGGTCGTTGTCTTCAGCCTGCAGGTCGTCTTCAGCCGCTGGTGGCTGGCGCGCCACGCCTACGGCCCGGCGGAGTGGCTGTGGCGGTGGGCGACCTACGGCGTGAAACCGCCGTTCAAGCGGGTCTGAAAGCCGACCCTTCACCACCCGTTAACCACGATCCCGCATCCCTGAAGGCCTGTTCCGGGGCTTTCACTTGCGCAATCTCGCCGCCGCCGTCGAAGCGATCGATCCGCTGGTCGTGACCGGCAAGGTCGCGGGCGTGAACGGCCTGCTGATCGAGTCCAGGGGCGGCCTGTCCCGTCTAGCGGTCGGCGCCCGGGCCGAAATCGAGCGCCGCAGCCTCGCCCCTCTGCCCGCCGAGGTCGTCGGCTTCCGCGACGCCAAGGCCCTGCTGATGCCCTTTGGCCCGGTTGAGGGCGTCGCGCCCGGCGCTGACATCCGCATCGTCGCCTCCGCCGCCAGCGTACGCCCGACCACCGCCTGGCTCGGTCGGATCATCGACGCCTTCGGCCAGCCGATCGACGGCAAGGGGCCCCTGCCTGTCGGCCTGGCCGCCTATCCCCTGCGCGCGCCCCCGCCTCCGGCCCATTCGCGCGGGCGGGTCGGCGAGCGCCTCGATCTCGGCGTCCGGGCCATGGACGTCTTCACCACCACCTGCCGCGGCCAGCGTTTGGGCATCTTCGCCGGCTCCGGCGTGGGCAAGTCGGTGCTGCTGTCGATGCTGGCCCGACAGGCCACCTGCGACGCGGTCGTCGTCGGCCTGATCGGCGAACGCGGCCGGGAGGTGCGCGAGTTCATCGAGGAGACCCTCGGCGAGGAAGGCCTGCGCCGCGCCATCGTCGTGGTTGCGACGTCTGACGAGCCGGCGCTGAAGCGTCGGCAGGCCGCCTATATGACCATGGCGATCAGCGAATACCTGCGGGATCAGGACCTCGAGGTGCTGTGCCTGATGGACTCCGTCACCCGCTTCGCCATGGCCCAGCGCGAGATCGGACTGGCCGCCGGCGAGCCTCCGACGACCAAGGGTTATACGCCGACCGTCTTCACAGAACTGCCGAAGCTGCTCGAGCGCGCCGGTCCCGGACCGATGCGGCCGGACGGCACGACCGCCGCGCCGATCACCGCCCTGTTCACCGTGCTGGTCGATGGCGGCGACCACGACGAGCCGATCGCCGACGCCGTCCGGGGCATCCTCGACGGCCACATCGTGATGGACCGCAAGATCGCCGAGCGCGGCCGTTTCCCGGCGATCGACGTGCTGAAGTCCGTCAGCCGCACCCTGCCCGGCTGTCAGACCCCGCCCGAGCGCGAGCTGAACAAGCGCGCCCGCCAGTGCCTCAGCGCCTACGCCAATATGGAAGAGCTGATCCGCATCGGTGCCTACCGCAGCGGGGCCGACCCGATCGTCGACCGCGCCATCGCCCTGAACCCCGCGCTCGAGGGCTTCCTCGGCCAGGACAAGGACGACCACACCCCTCTTTCCGATTCCTTTACCCGCCTGGAAGCAATCCTGAACCAGGGAATGATCCAGTGATGACGAGTAGCCGCACATGACCGCCTGGGCCCAGTCGCTGATCCGCATCTCCAACTACGAGGTCGAGACGTTGCAAAAGCGTCTGGCCGAAATCAGCGCCCGCCGCGCCTCCGCCGAAATGCGCATCGCCGTTCTGGAGGCCGAGGCCGAGTCCGAGCAGGACCGGGCCCGCGCCGACGCGGACGCCGCCATGATGCTGCAGGCCTATTTGAGCGGCTGGAAGCTCCGCAAATCCGCCGCTCACGCCCGGGTCGTCGAGATTGAGGCGGAGGAAGCCGGGGCCCGCGACGCCCTCACCGGCGCCTTCGAAGAACTCAAGAAGTTCGAGCACGTCGCCGAGACTACGCGCCTCAACGCCCTCGTCGTCGCCGGCAAGCGCGAAACCGCCGCCTTCGACGAGCTGGGCCTTCGTCGCCGGGCGAGCTGACCCGCGCCCGGGAGGCACGGAAATGATCGACCGCCGCTCCCTCCTCGCCGCCCCTTTCGCCCTCGCCGCCTGCGACCGCTTCGCCTCGGCCCAGACGCCGGCGGGCGAGGCGGCGCCGCTGAAGAGCCTCGCGCCCTTCCCGATGGGCGCCACCGGCATGACCGGCCAGCTGTCGGACCCTGTCTGGGTCGCCCAGATGCGCCGGCATGTCAGCCAGCTGACCCCGGAATGGGAGCTCAAGCCCGAGCGCATTCTGCAGCCGGATTTCACCTGCGACTTCTCCGCCTCCGACCGCATCGTCGACTGGGGCCGGCAACAGGGGATGCGGGTCCACGGCCACACCCTCGTCTGGTACTCGCAGGGCCAGCAGGCCTTCACCGACGACCTGTCCCGCGCCCGCTTCGCCGCCGAATACGACCGCTACATCTCGACCGTCGCCGGGCGCTACCGCGGCAGGATGGCAGGCTGGGACGTCGTCAATGAGCCGGTGGCAGAGGAGGGCGACGGCCTGCGCGACTGTCACTTCAGCCGGGCGCTGGGTCAGGAGGGCTACATCGTCCGCGCCTTCGAACAGGCCCGCGCGGCCGATCCCGAGGCGGTGCTGTTCCTCAACGAATACAATCTCGAGAACATCCCGCGGAAGGGCGCGACCTTCCTGCGGCTGGTCGAACGCCTGCTGACGCTGGGCGCCCCCATCGGCGGCATCGGCACCCAGTCCCACCTCGATATCGAGATCCCCGCGGGTCAGATCACGGCCTTCATGCGCGACGCCGCCTCCCTCGGTCTGCCGATCCATGTTTCGGAGCTGGACTTCTCCCTGCGCTCGGACAGTCCCGTCGACACCCGCAGCCTCAGCCGGAAGCGCGCCCAGCAGGCCGGCCGCGTGGGCGAATTGGCCGAGGCCTTCTTCGCCCTGCCGGAGCGCCAGCGGTACGCCTTCACAACCTGGGGCCTGCGCGACACGGACAGCTGGCTGGTCCGCGAGGACGGGCGCGGCTGGAAGGATGAAAGCCCGTTGCTGCTGGACGCCAAGGGCCGCGCGAACCCGGCCTATCAAGCCGTGGCCGACGCATTCAGGGCGTAGCCGCCTCCGCCGCGATCCCCGCCTCACCCAGCGCCGCCAGCAGCCCCCTCGCCGCCGCCTCCACCCGTGCTTCATCCCGCCCCCGCAGCACGAGATTGGCGCCGATCTCGCCGATCGAGCCGTGGCCGAAAGGATAGCTGCCGAAGCTCACCTCGCGCTCGGCCCGCGCCGCCGCCGTCAGGATGTCGGCGATTGCGCCCTCCCCCACGCCGCTCACGCGCAACGTCCGCGCATGCACCACGGCCCCGCGCCGCAGCCGCGGGGCGACGTCTTCCAGCATGGCCGTCATGATCTTCGGCACGCCAGCCATCACGAAGACATTGCCGACCTGAAAACCCGGCGCGTCCGTAACCGGATTGGCGATCAGCGTCCCGCCCTCCGGCACGCGCGTCATCCGCCGCCGCGCCGCGTTGAACTCCTCGCCATAGCGGCGCTCCAGGATGGCGATGGCGTCCGGATGCTCCAGCAGCGGAACCCCCAACGCCGCCGCCACCGCATCGGCCGTAATGTCGTCGTGCGTGGGGCCGATGCCGCCGGTCGTGAAGACATAGTCGTGCGCCGCCCGCAGCGCGTTCAGCGTCTCGACGATCTGGTCGCTCCGGTCCCCGACCGTCCGCGCTTCCAGCAGGTCTATGCCGAGCGCCCCGAGAAAACGCGCGATGGTGTTCAGATTGGTGTCCTGGGTCCGGCCGGACAAAACTTCGTCCCCGATGATCAGGACGGCGGCGGTGGGCGACGGCTGTGTCATCGGCGCACGCTAGCCGGTTGGAGCCGCGCGGTCATCGTGCGGCCTTGAGGTTGTGTGCTATGGTCGCCACCTGAATGACGACGCCGCGCCTGAAAGCTTCTCCGATGTACGAAACCCCGGAACTGGACGAGGACGCCTTCGTCCGAACCCACGAAATCCGCGTCCACGACGCCGAGGCTTACGAGGGCATGCGCAAGGCTGGCCGATTGGTGGCCGAGGCGCTGGACATGATTGCGCCGTTCGTCGTCCCCGGTGTGACCACCGGCGAGATCGACGACCGTATCCGCGAGTTCACCCTCGACCACGGCGCCCTGCCCGCCTGCCTCGGCTACAAGGGCTACGAAAAGACCGTCTGCACCTCGATCAACCACGTCGTCTGCCACGGCATCCCGGGCGACCGGGTGCTGAAGGACGGCGACATCGTCAACATCGACCACACCGTCCTCGCCGACGGCTGGCACGGCGACTCCAGCCGTATGTACGCCGTGGGGAACATCAACGCCCGCGCCCGCAAGCTGATCGAGGTCACCTACGACTCGCTGCACGCCGGTCTGGCGGTGATCAAGCCCGGCGCCACCTTCGGCGACATCGGCTACGCCATCCAGCAGGTGGTCGAGGCCAACAGGATGTCGGTCGTCCGCGACTTCTGCGGCCACGGCATCGGCCGGCTGTTCCACGACAGCCCGAACGTCCTGCACTACGGCCGCCGCGGCGAGGGCGCGACCCTGAAGCCCGGCATGTTCTTCACCGTCGAACCGATGGTTAACCTGGGCAAGCCGCACGTGAAGGTCCTCTCCGACGGCTGGACCGCGGTCACCCGCGACAAGTCGCTGTCGTCCCAGTGCGAGCACACCGTCGGCGTCACCGAGACCGGCGTCGAGATCTTCACCGCCAGCCGCGCGGG
>DASRWP010000459.1:0-2997 GCA_035654535.1 Brevundimonas sp. | reverse complement strand
GGAGGCCAATGCAGCCCTCGAAGTTCTGACCGGCCCCGCCGCCGCCCGCGACGCCGCCTTCGGTCACCTGTTCGATCCTGCCGGGGTCGCGGAAGCTAGGCTGCGGCTGGAGGAGGGATCTTCTGGCCCGATCGAGCTGGTCGCGCGCGCCTTCCCTGACAAGATGCTGCACCTGTACGTCGCGCCAGAGGGCGACTGGCGTCGGGTCTGGCTGTTCGACGTGTCGGCGCAGAAGTCGATGGAGCTGCAGCTGTCGCAGGCCCAGAAGATGCAGGCCGTCGGGCAGCTCGCGGGTGGCGTGGCGCACGACTTCAACAACCTTCTGACGGCCATCCAGCTGCAGCTTTCGGGACTGCTGGAAAAGCACCCGGTCGGCGATCCTTCCTACGAGGGGCTGAACGAAATCCGCCAGACGGCCATTCGAGCCGCGGATCTGGTGCGCAAACTGCTCGCCTTCTCGCGCAAGTCGACCGTTCGGCGCGAGCGGCTCGACCTCGGCGAACTGGTGGGCGAATTCGCCGTGCTGCTGCGCCGGCTGCTGCGCGAGGACGTGCGGCTGGAGACGGACTACGGCCGCGATCTGCCGGTGGTGCTGGCGGACAAATCCCAGCTCGAGACGGCGGTGATGAACCTCGCGGTCAACGCCCGCGACGCCATGCGTGGGGTCGTCGAACCCGGGGCGGGGCTGGTCACCATCCGGACGTCGAGGCTGAGCGCCGATCAGGCGCGGGCGCTCGGCTGGTCCGCGCCCTCGACCGCTGCGGTCGCCCTGATCGAGGTGACCGATACCGGCCCCGGCGTGCCGCCGGAAATCATCGACAAGATCTTCGAGCCCTTCTTCACCACCAAGGCGGTGAACGAAGGCACGGGCATGGGTCTGGCGACAGTCTACGGCATCGTCGAACAGGCCGGCGGACATATCAACGTCGCCAATCTGGAGGGCGGCGGCGCGGCCTTCCGCATCTTCCTGCCGGAGGCGGCCGAGGCCGAACTCGCCGAGATCGCGCCGATCGAGGTCAAGGCGAAGGCGCCCCGAGATCTGTCGGGCGCCGGCCGGATCCTGTTTGTCGAGGACGAGGCGGCGGTTCGAGGCATCGCAGCCCGGCTGCTGCGCCAGCGCGGCTACGAGGTCATCGAGGCGGCTGACGGGGAAGAGGCGCTGGAACTGGCGGAAGAACACGCCGGCACGATCGACATGATGATCTCCGACGTGATCATGCCCGGACTGGACGGTCCGGCGCTCCTGAAGAAGGCGCGGCCGTTCCTCGGCGATGCGCCGGTGCTCTTCATCTCGGGCTATGCGGAGAGCGACTTCTCCGACCTGCTGCAGGATGAGGTCGGGGTGTCATTCCTGCCCAAGCCGCTCGACATCAAGACGCTGGCTGAGCGGGTGAAGCAGGAGCTCCACGCGGCCTGATGGGCCGGGCCCGGGCCCGACGCCTTGCCAAGGCGCCCGCCACGGGCGACGGTCCCGCGGGAGCGGCGAGGGAGCATAAAGTGAGACGGTTTGGTTTGGCGGCGACGGCCATGGCGCTGGTGCTGGGCGCGACCCACGCATGGGCTCAGCAGGCGCCTGCGGTGCAATACGAGCTCAGCTTCGATAACGCGGTCCATCACGAAGCGCGGATCACCGTCACCTACCGCGATGTCGGCCCGGCGCCGCTGCGGTTCGAGATGTCGCGTTCGTCGCCGGGCCGCTACGCGATCCACGAGTTCGCCAAGAACGTCTATTCCGTCTCCGCCGTCGACGGGGCTGGCAGGGCTCTTCGCGTCGAGCGGACCGATCCCTACGGATGGACCGTGCCGGAGCACGACGGGACGGTGAGCCTGAGCTACACCCTCTATGCGGACCGCGGCGACGGCACCTATTCGCAGATCGACGCCACCCACGCCCACCTGAACATGCCGGCCACGCTGATGTGGGCGCGCGGCTTTGACGAGCGGCCGGCGCTGGTGCGCTTCCGGCCGTACGCGCCCGAGTGGAGGATCGCGACGCAGCTGCGGCCGACCGATGATCCCAACGCCTTCTTCGCCCCGAGCTTCCAGTATCTGATGGACAGCCCGGCCGAGCTCAGCGACCACATGCTGCGAGAGTGGCAGGTGGACGATGCCGGCGTCCCGCGCACCATCCGGATCGCCGTCCATCATCCCGGCACGGCGACCGAGGCCGACGTTTTCGCGGAGAAGGCGAAGAAGGTGGTGGCCCAGCAGATCGCCATCTTCGGCGACGTGCCCGATTTCGATTTCGGGACCTACACCTTCCTCGCCGATTATGTGCCCCACGCCTCCGGCGACGGGATGGAGCACCGCAACTCGACCTACATCGTCGACACTCGGTCGCTCGCGGCCGCAGAATACGGCCAGCTCGGCACGCTCAGCCACGAGTTCATCCACGCCTGGAACGTCGAGCGCTTGCGCCCGCGGGAGCTGGAGCCTTTCGACTTCACCCGCGCGAATCCGACCCCGTCGCTGTGGTTCGCCGAGGGTTTCACCAGCTACTACGGACCCTTGGCGATCCGCCGCGCGGGCGAGAGCACTGTCGACGCATTCCTCGCCGAGATGGGAGCTGACCTCGGCTTCATCCTGAATTCGCCGGCCCGCCAGTATGGCTCCCCGCAGGAGATGAGCCTCCGGGCGCCGTTTACCGACGCCGCCGTCGCGCTGGATCCGACCAATCCGAACATCTTCGCCTCCTACTATCCGTATGGCGCGGTGATAGCCTTCGCTCTGGACCTCGAACTGCGCGGTCGTGGAGACGTCACCCTGGACGACTACATGCGCCACATGTGGCGCACGCACGGGGTCGGCGAACGGCCCTATGCGCCGGACGATCTGCGGCGCGGGCTGGCCGAGGTCACGCGCGATCCGGTGTTCGCGGACGCCTTCTTCGCCGCCCATGTCTCGGGCAGCGACCTGCCCGAATTCGGACCGCTGCTGGCCCGGGCGGGCGTCTTGCTGCGCCCCCGCAACCCTGAACGGGGCTGGATCGGATCGGCC
>DASRWP010000458.1:0-2012 GCA_035654535.1 Brevundimonas sp. | reverse complement strand
AGCGCCAGCAGCCCCGCGATCTCGCCGTCGATCTGCTCCGCCCCATCCAGCTCGACCACCGCCGTCAACCGTTCCGACCAGCTTTCCCGCCGCGCCGACGGCGACAGACGCGGCGACGCGCCCGGGTCCAGCTTGAGCCCCAGCAAGGCCCGGCCGCCCTTCAGCGGGCGGATCGCCGCGAACTGGACCGCCCGCGAGAAGGAGGTGTAGCCCTTGCGCTGGCCCGAGATGACGCCGTCCAGCGCCGCCGCGTGGCCCTCGACCGCCTCGAGGATCGCCAACGGCCCCGCATCGTTCCACAGCGCTGCGCGCAGGCCGTCGGGATCGTCCCAGCGCGTGCTCTCGCCGGAGCGGCAAGCGCCGATGATATGGGCCGCGTGATTGGCGCCCACGCCGTGCTCGGCCTTCAGCCACGCCGCCTGCGCCTTTGGCCCCGCCTCAGGGCACGTCTTCATCAGCTCGACCCACCCGTCGAGCGGGCGTCCTGTGGCGGCGGCCAGATTGGCCTGAACCGTGGCGAACCACTTCTTCTGTCGCTCCGTCAGAACCGCCGCGCCGCCCATGCTCATCCCCGCCTTCCAGCGCCATAGACGGCCCGCGGCCATTCGCCGTCAAGCGCCCGTGCGGGAACTCCCGGCCACGATAAACGCTAAGGCGGCAGCCCTCCCCGGCTCTACCGTTTCAGACAAGGACACCCCCATGACCGACCAACGCATCGAAGGCTCCGCGACCGCGCTTGAGGGCCAGGTTCAGAACGGCTTCGGCGAGCTGACCGGCGATTCCAAGCTGCAGCTCGACGGCAAGCTCAACGAGATGAAGGGCAAGGCGCGCGACGCCTACGGCCGCGTCATCGACGGGCTGGACGGCATCGTCGCGAAGGCGCCGGTCCAGTATCAGGACAAGGCCCGTCAGGGTCTCGACTTCGCCCGCCGCAAGCCGCTGCTGACCACCGGCATCGTCGCCGGTCTGGCGATCCTGCTGGGCGGCGTCGGCCGCCGCCGCTAGGCCCTTTCGAGCCGGACAAGGAAAAAGGCCCCGGTGTTTCCACCGGGGCCTTCGTCGTTCTGGCGTCAGTCAGCCGCTAGTCGACCACCTGATCGGCCGCCCGGGCGGCCTTGACCTGGGCGCCGGTCGCGGCGGTGACGTCGAAGGCGATCTTGCCGTCCTTCAGCGCCACCTTCACATGGCCGCCGCGCGTCAGGCGTCCGAACAGGATGTCGTCGGCCAACGGCTTCTTGATGTGCTCCTGAATGGTCCGGGCCAGCGGGCGCGCGCCGTACAGTTCGTCGAAGCCGTTCTTGGCCAGCCAGTCGGCCGCCTCGTCGGTCAGTTCGATGGTGATGTTGCGGTCCGCCAGCTGGGCCTCCAGCTGCATCACGAACTTGGTCACCACCGACTTGATGGTCTCGGCGTCCAGCGCCTTGAAGGCGACGATGGCGTCGAGGCGGTTGCGGAATTCGGGCGCGAACAGCCGCTGGATGGCCTTCTCGTCCTCGCCCTCGACCTTGCCGCGGCCGAAGCCGATGGCGGCCCGGGCGTTGTCGGCGGCGCCGGCGTTGGTGGTCATGATCAGGATGGTGTTCCTGAAATCGACCTTCTTGCCGACAGCATCGGTCAGCATGCCGTTGTCCATCACCTGCAGCAGGATGTTGTAGACGTCGGGGTGGGCCTTCTCGATCTCGTCCAGCAACACCACCGAATGCGGGTGCTGATCGACGGCGTCGGTGAGCAGGCCGCCCTGGTCATGCCCGACATAGCCCGGAGGGGCGCCGATGAGGCGGCTGACGGTGTGCCGCTCCATGTATTCCGACATGTCGAAGCGTTGCATCTCGATGCCGAGGGTAGAGGCCAGCTGTCGCGCCACCTCGGTCTTGCCGACCCCGGTCGGGCCGCTGAACAGGAAGGCGCCGATCGGCTTCTGCGGGTCGCGCAGGCCGGCGCGGGCCAACTTCATCGCCGTCGAGACCTGCTCGATCGCCGCCGACTGGCCGAACACCACCCGGTTCAGATCG
>DASRWP010000457.1:0-5735 GCA_035654535.1 Brevundimonas sp. | reverse complement strand
AATGGCTGACGCCCTGTGGGCCCGCGAGTATGCGGCCCTACCCTCGGTCCGGCTTGTCCGGGTGGACGGCGCCCGTCACTTCATCATGGCGGATCAGCCGGCCCGGTTCGCCGCACTGGTCGATGATTTTCTGACTACTGGCGGGAGGCGTTGACGAGGGCGACGTTTCTCGGGATCCGGCAGGGTCCGATCGGTCCGGTCGCATTGACCAGGTCGAGGCAGTCCGAAAACTGCACGGGATCGGAATCGGCGATAATGACGCCGCCATCTTCCTGACAGGCGACCTCGACGATCGGCGTCTCGTCGAGCAACTGGGCGACCAGCTTAACCTCCGCCACGGTGCAGTGGAAGCCGCCGCGACGCAGCGAGCGTTCGGCGAAGGTGCGCAGCTGAGAGGGCGTGGCGTTCATCGCCCAACGGGTCTCACGGCCGCGGTTCATCTCGCGCCGGGACGAGGCAATCCGGGTCGGGGTGGTGGCCAGAATGCCCGAGGTTCGGCCGTCGATCGCGGAGATGGTGGCGCGGGAGTCCCGGCTGTCCCCGACTTCCGCCGATTGGGCCAGTGCGGGCGATGTAGCGAGGGCGACGAGGGCGGCGGCGACGATCAAGCAACGCATGGTGCATTCCTCCCGTGCGGACCTGTCCGGCTATCCCTTCGCCTCGGCCCCTGTCCTAGGTTCCACCCAAAGCGTCCCGCTGACAAGCAGATTACCGGCCGGGGATCTGCCTCGGGCATTCGCGATGGCATGGGCCTCGGCGCGGTCGCTGGCGCTTCGGTCGCAGACGTCGCCTGTCCGCGTCAGTCGCTGCCGAACTCGCTGCTGTAGGAGGGGACCAGCAGGGAGCGGAACACGGTGGCGGGGACAGCGATCTCATAGGCCCCTTCCGCATAGGGGCCCGCCTGGTAGGGATCGATGAGGAACGTGAGACCGCCCGCCTTTCCCGTCGCATCGGAAGCGGTCAAAACGAAAGCGGTGTCACGCGCCCTTGGGCACGAGAAGCCGCTGCCGCCGAGCGTCAGGCCCGGAGACCCCGGGGCGCGGGCGCGTTTGGCAGCGTTAAGCGCCGAGCAGAGCGCCTGATCCAGCACCGTCAGGTCGGTTCCCTTTGGGAACAGGTCGGCCAGTCCGATCCGCCGCTCCAGCGTCTTGTCCCACAACAGGCCCGTTGTCAGGGTGTTGGGGTGGGCCCCGCCGGAATAGTCGTAATCCACGCGCTTCAGACTGAGCAGCTTGCCCGTCTGCAGCGCAGTGCTGAAACGGACGTTCTTGGCGTATTTGGGCAGGTCGCTATCCGCCCCCGCCTCGGTGAGTTCGCCTTGCGCCCCTTCGACGAACTGGCGCAGGCGGCGCACTTCTTCAGTGTAGAGGGCGGGGTGCAGTTCGGGCTGGGCCTTAATCGAGGCGGGCAGCGAGAGACTCACGTCGGCCCACGGCGTCTTCGACTCAAAGGCTATCGGGACGCCAGCGGCTGCTGTGGGCGCTGCAGATGCGCGAGCGGCGGGCCCATTGGGGGAATCTGGTTCGCGGTCGCGGTTGCATCCCGCAAGGGCGGCGAGGGCCAGAACGGTTGCGAGGCCGAGACTGCGCAGGGGAGGGATTGTCATGCGGGACTCCTTCGCGAACGTCACCCTGCAGCAGCGCCGAGGATGATGGCGGAAAGCAGGATGAAGCCTGCGTCGCGGTTTGATTTGAACAACCTCAACGCCAACGCCGGGTCGTCTGGCCGAAGACGGTAGACCTGCCAGATCAGGTGCGCGGCGTAGGCTGTGAGGAACAGCCAGAACAGGGGCCCCAGACCGGCCGCCGCTCCGGCCGCTGCCGCTGAGAGCACGGCAAGCGCGTAGAACACGGCCACGCCCCGGCGAACCGCGACGCCCAGGCGCCGGGCGGACGACTTCACCCCGACCATGGCGTCGTCCTCGATATCCTGCAGCGCATAGATGGTGTCGTAGCCGAGGGTCCAGAACACGCCGCCGGCGTAGAGGAGCAGGGCGGTCACATAGTCTCGCGGCTCAAGCGCAGGTATCAGGGACGGACCCGGCGGGCCGATGCTCTCGACCTGCACCGTATTCAGGAAGGCGAACTTGGCGGCCAGCGTAAAGGCGGCCGCGTAGCCCATCAGCGCGCCCCAGTTGAAGGTCAGGCCCAGCCACGCCTGCGGCCACCAGGTCAGGCGCTTCATGAACGGATAGGCCGCGACCAGGGCTAGCGAGGCGATGCCCAGGCCGATGGCGGCGGGGTTCAGCGTCAGCAGGACCAGCAGGCTGACGAGGCTGCAGCCGATGACGAAGGCCCAGGCCTGTTCGACAGTGATGCGTCCGGACGGGATCGGCCGCAGGGCCGTGCGGGCCACCTTCGCGTCGATGTCGCGATCAACGATGTCGTTGAATGCGCAGCCCGCAGCCCGCATCAGGCAGGCGCCGATGGCGAAGCCGACGAACAGCCATGCGTCATAGGCGTCGGGGGCTCTTCGGTATTGGGCAAGGGCCAGCGAAATGCCCTGCCACCCGGGCAACAGCAACAGCCAGATGCCGATCGGTCGGTCGAAGCGACCGAGCTTCAGCCACGGCTTCAGGCCTTTCGGCGCATGACGGTCCACCCAGTTCGATCCGGCGTCGGGCAGAGGGGCGGAGCTCATGGTCGAGCTTTAGCCGCTTCGCCGCACCGGCAGAAGAGTCACAGCACCTTCTTCATCGCGGGTCTCAGACTGACCGCGGAGGCGCGGAAGTCCTTCCATGCATCGGGCTTCTTCAGCAGAGCCTCAGCCTCGTGCAAGGTGAAGGCGCGGGGATCGAGGCCGGTCTTCACCTGCGCCCACGACAGGGGAACGGCGATACCGGCCCCGGGCCGCCCCCGCGGTGACCACGGCGCAACAGCGGTCGCCATGCGGCCGTTGCGGAGATAGTCGAGGAAGATCTTCCCGCCGCGCGCCTTCTTGGCGATCGTGGTGGTGAACCGGTCGGGATCCTCGCGCCTCATCAGTTCGGAGACGCCCTTTGCGAAGGCCTTGCACTCGTCCCAGTCGATGCGGCTGCGCGCGTCGGTTTTGATCGGCAGGACCACATGCAACCCCTTGCCGCCGGTGGTCTTGACGAAGGCGGGCAGGCCAAGGCCGCCCAGCCGCTTTCGCACCATCTTCGCCGCCGCGATGACGTCGTTGAAGTCGAGGCCCTCGTCGGGATCGAGGTCGAAGGTGATCTGGTCCGGCGTTTCGGGATCGTTTGGCTTGCAGCCCCATGGATGCAACTCCAGTCCGCCTGACTGGCCGATGGCGACCAGTCCTCCGACATCGACGACGCCGACATAGGGTTTCCGCTCCTTCACGTCGATCAGCTTCAGCCGCGGGTTGGAGCCGGGCATGGCGTGGCGCTGGAAGAATTTCTCGCCCGTGATGCCTTCGGGGGCGCGGATGATCGACACCGGGCGGTCGGCGACGTGGGGCAGGATGCGTTCGGCGGCCATTTCATAATAACGGACGAGGTCGGCCTTGGTCAGGGCCGGTTTCCCGTCGGCGGCGGGCCACAGGATGCGGTCGGGGTTGGATATGGTGACCCCGGCGACGACCAGCTTCTGCTTGCCGCGCGGCGCGCCGGGAATGGCCAGTTGGGGCGGGGCGGAGACGTTGCCGCTTTCCCTGGAGGGTTTGGACGGAGCCTGGGGGTCCTCTGTGACTTCGAGGGCCGTCTTGTCCTCGCGCAGCCCCTTGAACGAGGCCTGACGCAGGGAGCCGGTGTCGGTGTAGCCGCCGTGCTCGATCTCCGCGACGAGGGTGGGCGTGACCCAATGGACGGTCTGGCCTGCGGCCGACGTGCGGCGCGGCGCGCCCTTGCCGACGAACGGACTGTGTTCGCTTGTGGCGGCCTTCAGGGCGGGCAGCAGGGTCTTCAGCAGGGGCTGGGCATATCCGGTGCCGACGCGGCCGAGGTGGCGCAGGCCTTTGCCCTGCTTCTCATCGACGTCCTGAACCCCGACGATCAGCGAGCGGAAGCGGTCGCCCTCGGAGGTCCAGCCACCGATGACGACCTCGTCCCGGCCGCGGCATTTGGACTTGAGCCAGGTGGTCGAGCGGCCGGCGGTGTATCTGGCGTCCAGCGATTTGGAGATGACGCCTTCGAGGTCCATGCGGCAGGCGCTGTCCAGAACCGCCTGACCCGTGGTGGCGAAATGGTCGACGTAGCGGATGCGCTTGCGGGCCGTGGGCGGGATGCGGTCGATGTAAGCCTGCAGCCGCGCCTTCCGATGTGACAGGGGCAGGCCGCGCAGATCCTCGTCGCCGTCGAACAGAAGGTCGAAAGCAAAATAGATCAGCTCGCCGGTCTCGCCGTCGGATATGGCGGCCTGCAGCGCCGAGAAGTCGGGCATGTGGTCTTCGGCCAGGGCGCAGAGCTCGCCATCGACGACACCGTCAGGCCATTGCGCCGCGTCCTCGGCATGGGCCCGGAATTTGGCCGACCAGTCGAGGCCCTTGCGGGTCCGCAGTGTGGCCTTTCCGCCCCCGACGCCGATCTGGATGCGATAGCCGTCGAACTTGATCTCGTGCGCCCACCCGGCGCCGCGCGGGGGATAGTCGGCGATCTTGCACAGCTGGATGGGGACGAAGGCCGGGGGGCGTGTCGCGGCGCTCCCGGCGGCCTTTGCGGGCTTTGGTTTGGGCGGCGTCTTGCGGCGGGCGGGTTTCGCCGACTTCCACTCGTTGGAGCCCTCCGCGATCTGGGCGAGGGTGCGGCCCGTGACGATGGAGGCGTCGATTTCCATATTGGCGTCGCCTTCGCCCTCGACGGTGTACTCGTCGCGCTCCTTGATCAGCAGCCAGTTGTTGCGCTTCGACGGCTTGCCGCGGTCGGCGCGCAGCCGGATCAGGGCCCATTTTCCCTTCAGCCGTTCGCCGTGCAGGACCATCTTGATCTGGCCTTTGGCGAAGGCCGCGCCGAGGTCCGGCTCCTGCGGCTCCCAGGTTCCCCGATCCCACATCTGCACCGTGCCCGCGCCGTAGTTGCCGGCGGGAATCGTGCCTTCGAACGACCCATAGTCGAGGGGGTGGTCCTCGACCTCGACCGCCAGCCGTTTCACAAGCGTGTCGCGCGACGGCGCCTTGGTCACCGCCCACGATTTCAGCACTCCGTCGACCTCTATGCGGAAGTCGTAGTGCAGCCGGGTCGCCGCGTGGCGCTGGACAAGATAAGTCAGCGCCGTGGTCTTCGCGCGCCCTTTCTTCCCCGCCGGCTCAGGCGTGGCCGAGAAGTTGCGCTTGGCCTTGTAGGTTTCGAGTTCGCCGCGTGCAGCCATGGCGGGTCAACGCCGAGCCGCGCCGACCGTTGCCGTGCGAAGACCGGCTCAGACGCCGTAGAACTTCCTGTACCAGCCGACAAAGTGGGCCACGCCCTCGTCAATCGGCGTCCTTGGCTCATAGCCCAGCGAGGCATGGGTCTCGGTGACATCGGCCTCGGTGCGGGTCATCTCGCCCTCCTGGGTCGGCATCAGATTCAGCACCGCCTTGCGACCCAGCGCCTCCTCCAGCACCTCGATGTAGCGCGACAGCCGTTCGCGCCTGCCCGCGCCCAGGTTCAGAATTCGCCAGGGCGCCACGCCGCTGGTGGCCGGGGAGGGGCTCTCGGCTCGCCACGACGGGTCGCGCGCCGGCGCCTCGTCCAGCGCCGCGACGACTCCATCGACGATGTCGTCAATGTAGGTGAAGTCCCGCTCCATCGCGCCGTCGCCATAGACGTCTATCGG
>DASRWP010000456.1:0-6426 GCA_035654535.1 Brevundimonas sp. | reverse complement strand
GCCCACAGCGGCGACGCCGTGCTCGGGCTCCAGCACATCGCCGACGCCGGTCACGGTGAAGATCGAGCTCTTGTCGGCCACCAGCAGCATGGCCTCAAGCCGTCGCAGGTAGCGGTCAGTGCGCCAGTCCTTGGCCAGATCGACGCAGGCCCGGGCCAGTTGATCGGGATACTGCTCCAGCTTGGCTTCCAGCCGTTCGATCAGGGTGAAGGCGTCGGCGGTTGCGCCGGCGAAGCCCGCCAGCACCTTTCCGCCGGCCAGCACCCGCACCTTGCGCGCCGCGCCCTTGACGATGGTCGGCCCCATGGAGACCTGGCCGTCGCCGGCGATGACGGTTCTCCCGTCCTTGCGCACCGCGAGGATGGTGGTCCCGTGCCAGTCGGGGAAGCCGGATATTTCGTTGCCCATCCCGGTCAAATGGCGACGGAAATGCGGCAGGGCAAGACGAAACCGGAGGGAAATCAGTCACGGCGCCCGCCACGAAATTACCCGACACTTCCGGTAATCTGCAAGACTATACCCCGAACCTTGACAATAAGGGGAAGCATTGTGCTTCACAGGATCATCTACGCCAGCGAAGCGGTCGGGCCGACGGGGGCTTCCACCCTCTCTGTCGCCCAGATTATCGGCGTGTCCGAGCGTAACAACCGGCGCGACCAGGTCACAAGCTGCGTAATGTTCCATCGCGGCCACATCCTTCAGGTTCTGGAGGGCGCGCGGCCCGATCTGGACCGGCTGATGCTGCGGCTGCTCGCCGACCCTCGTCACACCGGACTGCGTGTCCTTTCGGACATGCCGATCTCGGGGCGGGGCGTGGACGACCCCATGGCGCTCTGCGGCAATCCCGAGTCTCTTCTGGACCGGGTCGGGCTGCCGTGCCTCTCCCGGCTGACCGCGCGTGAGGCGGAACAGCTGCTGGAACTTCGCAAGGCGGCGTGACGCGGCCGCCGCGGCGGCCTAACGGAAGGTCGTGAGCTTCTCAGACGACGAAATCGAGCGCTACGCCCGCCATCTGGTGCTGTCCGAGGTCGGGGGCCCGGGCCAGCAGCGGTTGAAGGCCGCGCGCGTCGCCATCGTCGGACTGGGCGGGGTCGGCGGCCCGGCCGCCCTCTATCTCGCCGCCGCCGGTGTCGGAGCGCTCCGTCTGATCGACGACGACGCGGTGGCCCTGTCAAACCTGCAGCGGCAGGTTCTCTTCACCGGCGACGATCTCGCCCGCTCGAAGGTCGAGGCCGGGGGCGCGGCGCTGGGCCGGCTTAATCCGCATGTCGTCGTCGAAGCGCGTCATGAGCGGCTGACCGGGGAAACCGCCCTCGACCTGCTCGCCAGCTGCGATGTGGTCATCGACGGCACGGATGACTTCACCACGCGCTTCTCCGTCAACGCCGCCTGCGTCGCGTCCGCGACCCCGCTGGTCTCCGGCGCGCTGGGCCGCTGGAGCGGACAGGTCGGCGTCTTTCGCGGCAAGCCCTGTTACCGCTGTCTGGTATCGGACAGCCCGCCCGACGCCGAAACCTGCGCCCGCGTCGGCGTCATAGGCGCGCTCGCCGGCGTGGTGGGCTCCATGGCTGCGCTGGAAGCAATCAAGCTGATCACCCGCGCCGGCGAGCCGCTGACCGGGCGGCTGCTGATCTACGACGGGCTGGCGGGGACGGCCCGTGCGATCGGCGTTCCGGCGGACCCGGGCTGCCCGGTGTGCGCCGCCGGCGCCTAGAACATCGCCGGGATGACCCGGTCGGCCGGGCGGTGGCCGTTCTGGAAGGTCAGGATGTTGGCGATGACCCGGTCGCCCATGTCCTGACGGGCTTCCAGCGTCGCAGATCCGAGGTGCGGCAGCAGCACGACGTTGGCCTGACCCAGAAGCCCGGGATGCACGGCGGGCTCGTGCTCGTAGACGTCCAGCCCGACGCCGGCGATCCGGCCGGCCCCGACCCGCTCCGCCAGCGCGGCCTCGTCGATCAGTTCGCCGCGCGCCGTATTGATCAGGATGGCGTGGGGTTGAAGCCGGTCCAGACGCGCCGCCGACAGCAGGTGATAGGTCTCGCGGGTGGCCGGGCAGTTCAGCGAGATCAAATCCATGCGCGCCAGCATCTGGTCGAGATCATCCCAATATGTCGCGCCGAGCTCTTCGGCGATCATGTCCGGCACGGGTTTGCGGTTGTGATAGTGAACCTGCATGCCGAAGGCCCGGGCCCTGCGCGCGAGGGCCTGGCCGATCCGGCCCATGCCGACGATGCCGAGCCGCTTGCCCCACAGCTTGCGCCCGCACATCCATGTCGGCGTCCAGCCCTCGAACCGGCCCTCCGCCATCACGGTCGCACCCTCCACGAGGCGGCGGCTGACGGCGAGGATCAGGGCCATGGCCAGATCGGCGGTGTCCTCGGTCAGCACGCCCGGCGTGTTGGTTACGATCAGGCCACGTGCGACCGCGGCGTCGATGTCGATGTGATCCACGCCCGCGCCGAAGTTGGCGATCATCTTCAGCTGCGGGCCGGCCATGGCCAGCAACTCGGCGTCGATGACGTCGGTGATGGTCGGTACGAGCACGTCGGCGCGCTGCATGGCCGCGGCGAGCGCCGCGCGGTCCATGGGCTGGTCGGTCAGATTCAGTTCCGCATCGAAAAGTTCGCGCGCGCGCGTTTCCACCCCGTCCGGAAGGCGTCTGGTTAATACGACCTTAAGCCTGCGCGCAGACATTCGGAGCCTTCGTTTCACGGATGCTGACGGTGTCTATCAAAGCTCGCGCCCGCTTCCAAAGGCTCCCTGCCGTCGCCTGCATTCTGGCCGCCGCGATCCTCGCCGGCGGCTCGAACAGGATGCCGGACGGGCGCCCCACGCCCAGCGGCCAGCCGGTGCCGCGCTGGTTGTCGCTCAAGTCGTCGGAGGTCCGCGCGCGCTACGGTCCCGGGCTCGACTACCGCATCCTGTGGGAATACCGCGCCTCGGGCCTGCCGGTGCAGGTCGTGGCCGAGACCCGCGAGTGGCGCAAGATCTGCGATCCGGAAGGCGCCGTCGCCTGGGTCCATCGCAGCGTGGTCTCAAGCCGCCGCAGCGTCTTGAACACGTCGGATGCGCCCGTGCCCGTTCGCGCTTCCCGCTCGGATTCCAGCCCGCTCCGCGCCCGGCTCGCGCCCCGCAGCCTCGCCACCATCGACGCGTGTGAAGACGGCTGGTGCGAGGTCCGCGCACGCCGGTTGCGCGGCTGGGTTCGCGAGGGCGCGGTCTTCGGGGCTCAACGGCGTGCGCTCTGCAAGGCCTCCAGCCCTGCCGGCCCGGCCCCGCCCCGGCGTCGATGAAACGCTGAGGCAGAGTCTGTCGTCGGACAGAACGCAGGTTACCGAAATGCTACCAACAGCCCCATTGGGGGGCCCTGATGCGCATCTATCAATTCCATTTCTACAACCCGAGAGGCGCCTATCCGGCGCTGGATTTCGCCGACTGTCCTGACGACGGGGCTGCAAGGCGCGAGGCCTTCGGCCAGCTCCGACACCACGGCAGCTGTCAGGGGGTGGAGGTCTTCGACGGCGACCGCCTTGTCGGGCGGGTGGAGCGCGCAGGCCACGACGGGCTGAGCCTGTAGCGCCGCCGACGACGCCTCCGGGACGGCCGGTCACGGCCCTCGACGGCGGGCGTTCGGACGCCTTGATGATCCGTCTTTGGGCCCGCCGCGATCCCGAAAAAGGTTTGAGCCTCCGGGCCCCGTCGTGTACCTCCCACGGCGACATTCGCGGGAGGCCGCCGCTTGAGCCAGATAATCCAACCTTCGTCCTTCGACTACGAGGCCCTGTTGAAGGCCGGGCGCGGCGAGCTGTTCGGAACGACGAACGCGAAGCTGCCCGCTCCGCCGATGCTGATGCTGGACCGGATCGCGTTGATCAACGCGGACGGCGGCGCGCACGGCAAGGGCTACATCGAGGCCGAGCTCGACATCCACCCGGACCTCTGGTTCTTCCAGTGCCACTTCATCGGCGATTCGGTGATGCCGGGCTGCCTCGGCCTCGACGCCATGTGGCAGCTGGTCGGCTTCTACCTCGGCTGGATCGGAGGGCAGGGCAAAGGCCGCGCGCTCGGGGTCGGCGAGGTGAAGTTCACCGGACAGGTCACCCAGGATATCAAGAAGGTGGTCTACAAGATCGACCTCAAGCGGGTCATCAACCGCAGGCTGGTGATGGGCATCGCCGACGGCGTGCTCGAGGCCGATGGCGAGGTCATCTACTCTTGCCGGGATATGCGCGTGGGTCTGTTCGGCGCCGGCGCGCCGGAACCGGTCGGCGGCTGAAGCATAAGCAGGACTGCGGAAAACGCGCCCTGAAGACGGACAAAGGAAATCATCATGCGGCGTGTCGTCGTCACCGGACTGGGCATCGTCTCCTCCATCGGCACGGGACAGGATGAGGTCACGGCCTCCCTGCGCGAGGCGAAGTCCGGGGTCGTCACGGCGCCGGACCACATCGCCCACGGCTTCCGTTCGCAGGTCTGGGCCCCGCCTTCGCTCGGCGTCACCGCCGAGGACTGGGCCCCGCTGGTCGACCGCCGCGCCGCCCGCTTCCTCGCCAACGGCACCGCCTGGGGCCACATCGCTTTTGAAGAAGCCCTGAAGGACGCCGGTCTGACCGCGGACGACATCAAGTCCGACCGCATCGGCGTCATCGTCGGCGAGGGCGGCCCTTCGACCCAGGTCATCCTGCAGGCGGCGGCCACCACGATCGAAAAGGGCTCGCCGAAGCGCATCGGCCCGTTCGCCGTGCCCAAGTCCATGGCCTCCGGGCCGTCGGCGGTGCTGGCCACTTGGTTCGAACTGCGCGGGATCAACTATTCGATCAGTTCGGCCTGCGCGACCTCGGCCCACTGCATCGGCGCAGCCGCCGAGCAGATCGCCTGGGGCAAGCAGGACATGGTCTTCGCCGGCGGCTGCGAGGATATCGACTGGTCCATGTCGAACATGTTCGACGCCATGGGCGCCATGTCCTCCAACTTCAACGACACCCCCGCGGTGGCCAGCCGCGCCTATGACAAGGACCGCGACGGTTTCGTCATCGCCGGCGGCGCGGGCATCGTGGTGCTGGAAGAATACGAGCGGGCTGTGGCGCGCGGCGCGACCATCTACGCCGAGGTGACCGGCTACGGCGCCAACTCCGACGGCTTCGACATGGTCGCCCCCTCGGGCGAGGGCGCCGAGCGCTGCATGAAGATCGCGCTGGAAATGGCCGGCAACCCGCGCATCGACTACCTCAACCCCCACGGCACCTCGACGCCGGTGGGAGACTCCAAGGAGATGGGGGCCGTCCGCAACGTCTTCGGCGACGACCTGCCGATGATCTCCTCGACCAAGTCGCTGACTGGCCACAGCCTCGGCGCCGCCGGAGCGCAGGAGGCGATCTACTGCCTGCTGATGATGAAGAACGGCTTCGCCGCCGAAAGCGCCCACATCGAAAACCTCGACCCGGAGTTCGAGGGCATGCCGATCCTGCGTGAACGTCACGACGGCGAGCTGAAGCACGTCATGTCCAACAGCTTCGGCTTCGGCGGCACCAACGGCACGCTGATCCTGTCGAAGGTCTGACGGGCAACCGGCCCGACGCGGGCGCGCTTTAGTCGGCGACCGAAGCACGGAGCCGTTCCTGACCCTCGACCCCTACATCCTCTTTCTGCTCGGCCTCGGAGCGGTGGTCCTGCTGGTGTCGTGGGCGCCGATGGGGCTGAAGAAGCTGCCGCTGACGCTGGCGATCCTGTGCGTCGCGCTGGGGGTGCTTGTCTTCTCGACCGGCCTGTTCGCCTTCAACCCCGACCCGCGCACCTGGGATACGGCGACCGAGCGGCTGACCGAGCTGGTGGTCATCATCAGCCTGATGGGCGCGGGGCTGAAGCTGGACCGGCCGATCGGCTGGCGGCGTTGGTCGATCACCTGGCGGTTGCTGGACATCGCCATGCCGCTGACCATCGCTGCGGTCGCGTGGCTCGGGATGGCGGGTCTGGGGTTCAGCCTCGCCATGGCGCTGCTGCTCGGGGCCGCCATGGCCCCGACCGATCCGGTGCTGGCCGCCGACGTTCAGGTGGGCCCGCCCCAGTCCGGCGACGAGGACGACGTCCGCTTCGGCCTGACGTCCGAGGCCGGCCTGAACGACGCCCTGGCCTTTCCTTTCGTCCACCTCGCCATCCTCGCGGCCGCCGGAGGGCTGTTCACCCAGGCCGAACTCACGGACTGGTTCGCCGTCAAGCTGGGGTGGAAGCTGTTCGCCGGCCTCGGCGTCGGCTGGCTGGTCGGCTGGGCCTTCGGCAAGCTGATCTTTTATGGCCGGGGCCCCGGCGAGACCCGGTTCGGCGACGGCTTGGTGTCGCTCGCGGCCACCCTGATCGCCTACGCCGCGACGGAGCTGGCGCACGGCTACGGCTTCCTCGCGGTGTTCATCTGCGCCGTCGCCATCC
>DASRWP010000455.1:0-5189 GCA_035654535.1 Brevundimonas sp. | reverse complement strand
CAAGCGCGGCGACGAAGTCTGGACATCGGTCATCCGGTGGACCCTCAACGCCCTGATCCTGGCTGAAGAGTTGGGCGTCACGGCCGAGAACGCCGACCAACTCGCCGACGAGACCCGTGATCCCCGCATCCGGCGTCTGCTGGGCGAGGAGGGCGACTTCGGCGCGATGCTGGGCCTGCGTCGCGACTGGGCGCGGTCGGCGATCAAGGCGCGGGGCAACTACGGCGAAATCTTCACCCGCAACGTCGGCGCTGATTCATCTCTCGACCTGGCGCGCGGGCTCAACGCACAATGGAACGCAACGCCGGGCGGATTGATCTACGCCCTGCCCATCAGGTAACGACATCGTCCGGGGACTGGGGAAACGCATGGAAACGACGACGAAACGCGGCGCAGTCCCGCTCTACATCTGGATGCTGGTCGGCTTCGTCGTCGGGCTGGGCGGCGGCCTGATTGTCAACCTGACCAACCAGGAGGTCATTCCCTGGGTGATGGACATCATTCAGGCGGTCGGACAGATCTTCCTGCGCCTGCTGTTCATGCTGGTCCTGCCCCTGCTGTTCGCGGCGTTGGCCGTCGGCGTCGCCGAAATGGGCGACCTGAAATCGCTGGGCCGGGTCGGCTTCAAGACGCTGGTCTTCACCATCATGGTTTCGGCGATCGCGGTGGCCATCGGCCTCGGCATGGTCAACCTGTTCAGACCGGGCGACGGGGTCGATCCCGTGTTGGCGCAGCAGCTTCTGGCCGACGGCGCCGAGGGCGCCTCGGCCATCGTCGGCAATGCGCCGAAGAGCATCGAGGCGGGCCAGTTCTTCCTCGACATGATTCCGTCGAACGTGTTCACGGCCGCGGCCGAGAATCAGATTCTCCCCGTCATGGTGTTCGCCCTGATCTTCGGCATCGGCATGGTCATGGCCAAGAGCCGCGCGACGGACCGGCTGCAGGAAACCCTGCAGGGCCTGCTCGAGGTGATGATGAAGCTCATCAATCTCGTCATCAAACTGGCTCCGATCGCCATCGCCGCCCTGATGTTCAATCTCGCGGCCGTGTTCGGATGGGACCTGCTTATCCGGCTGGGCGCCTACGCGGCCGTCGCGGTGGGGGCGATGGCCATCCATATGTTCATCGTCTACCCGCTGCTGGTCTGGACCTTCGGCGGCATGAACCCGCTGACCTTCGCCCGCGGCGTGCGCGAGCCTTTCGTGGTCGCCTTCTCCACCGCATCGTCCAACGCCACCCTGCCGATCGCGATCAAGGCGGCCGAAGAGAAGCTGATGCTGCCCCGGCGCATATCGCGCTTCGTCCTCACGGTCGGAGCGACTGCGAACCAGAACGGAACGGCCCTGTTCGAAGGCGTGACGGTGCTGTTCCTCGCGCAGTTCTTCAACATCGACCTGACCCTGACCCAACAGCTGATCGTCATGCTGGTCTGCATTCTCGGAGGCATCGGCACGGCGGGAGTCCCGGCCGGGTCGCTGCCGGTCATCGCGTTGATTCTGGTGATGGTCGGCGTGCCGGCCGAGGGCATCGGCCTGATCCTGGGCGTCGACCGTTTCCTCGACATGTGCCGCACGACCCTGAACGTGACCGGCGATCTGGTGGCGGCGACGGTCGTTTCGCGTGGGGAGAGCGACGACATCGTGCCGCCGGGGTTGGCCGAGCCGGTCGCGCCCCCGGCCTAGCCGGTCTCGACCGGGGTGTCCTCGCGACCGCCCCATTCCGTCCAGCTGCCGTCGTAGAGCCGCGACGAACGGCCGAGCACGGCAAGCCCGAGGCTAAGGATGGCGGCTGTCACGCCGGAGCCGCATGTGGTGATCACGGGACGGTCAAGGTCGACGCCGGCGTCGCGGAAAGCGGCCTCCAGTTCCGATTTCGATTTGAGGGTCCCGTTTGCACCGATAAGCCGGGCAACCGGCAGGTTGATCGCGCCCGGCATGTGCCCGGAGCGCAAGCCGGGCCGCGGCTCGGGCGCCACGCCCGCGAACCGGTCGGCGGACCGGGCATCGACCACCTGCGGTCCCGCGGCGAGGGCGCTGGCGACGTGATCCATGTCCGCGACCGCCTCTGGTCGCGGCGTTGGCTCGAACTGGGCGGGTCCCGGAAGAGGCGCCGGCCCGGCGCCCAGGGGGCGGCCTTCAGAGATCCATTTGGGTAGACCGCCGTCCATGACCTGCACGCGGGTCGCACCCATCGCCCGCAACATCCACCAGACCCGCGCCGCCGACCACACGCCGATGGTGTCATAGACCACAATGTCGTCCTGGACGCCGAGGCCCAGCGCGCCCATCCGCCTGGCGAAGGCTTCCGGTGAGGGCAGCATGTGAGGCAGGGCGCTGGTCTGGTCGGAACTGACCTCGAGGTCGAAGAAGACGGCGCCGGGAAGGCGTGCGGCCTCGAAATCCCGTCGACCGTCGCGCCCGTTCAGATGCCAGCTGCCGTCAACCAGACGCAGGTCCGGCTCACCAAGCCGGTCGGCCACTTCGTCTGTCGATATCAGCGGCGAATGTTTGCCCATATCACAGCCTAACATCGACAGGCGAGCCGGTCAGGGGCGATCGAGAACCAGCTGGATCACGTCCGTGCGGCCGGACCGAAAGCCCGCCTCGCAGTAGGCGAGGTAGAAGCGCCACAGGCGACGGAAACGTTCGTCGAACCCGCCCATGCGGCGGATGTCCGGCCAGGCCCCCTGAAACCGCTCGTCCCAGAGCTTCAAGGTCTCGCCATAGTCCTTTCCGAAGCGCTCGACACCACGCCACTGCAGCCCCGTCCGGTCGATCACCGGAGCCAGCCGCTCTTCGGAGGGCAGCATGCCGCCGGGGAAGACGTATTTCTGGATGAAGTCGGGGCGGCTGTTGTAGTCGTCGAACAGGGCGTCATCGATTGTGATGATCTGGAAGCCCGCGCGTCCGCCAGGCGCGAGAACGTCGTGGACCTTGCGGAAATAGACCGGCCAGTACTCGCGGCCGACAGCCTCGAACATCTCGATGGACGCCACGCGGTCGAACTGTCCCTCGACATCGCGGTAGTCGATCAACTGGATGTCCGCCCGCTCTGCGAGGCCGGCCTCGAACAGGCGTCTGCGCGCAAAGTCATGCTGCTCACGCGAGATGGTGACAGCCGTCACGCGGGCGCCGATCTCCTTCGCAGCGAACTCGGCGAAACCGCCCCAGCCGCATCCAATCTCAAGCACCGAATGGCGGGCCTGCAGGTCCATCAGTCGGGCGAGCGACGCATATTTCTCATGCTGCGCCGCCTCCAGAGCCATGCCTGTGGTGGTGAAACGGGCCGAGGAATAGGTCATCGAAGGGTCGAGCCAGGCGGCGTAGAAGGCGTTGCCGAGGTCGTAGTGGGCGTGAATGTTCTTGCGTGACCCGGCCCGGCTGTTGCGACGCCGTCGGTGCGCCAGTCGGTTGACGACACGCATGAAGGGGTTGCCGTCGACGACGCGCCGGATGTGGTCGTAGTTCTCGGCTACAGCCTCCAGCAGAGCCGCCAGCCGGGGCGTTTCCCACTCACCCGCCATGTAGCCTTCGGCGAATCCGATGTCGCCGGCGGCCAGCACCCGCCCGGCGAACCTGTAGTCACGGACGTCGAGGGTGGCGGAGACCCCGGGCTGGTCTCCAGAAAGCTGATGGATCTCGCCGTTCGGCAGCCGAACCGTCAGACGACCAAAGGTCCAGTTCGACGCCAGCAAGCGCAACAGCAGTGAAAAGCCGCGCGGTGCGCGGGTCAGGGTTTGTGGCAGTCCTGCAGTCACCGACGTCATGGTCGCAATCCTCCCGCCGTAGCGGGTCCTCGGTCAATCCCCGCCGGATACACGGCCCGCAGACACGATCCTGAGCGCATCCAGCGCCCGTGCGCGCGCGGCCTCATGCTCGACGATCGGCGCGGGATAGGTCTTGCCGAGCTGAACCCCGGCGTCTCGCAGGACGCCCGCCGGCGCAGTCCACGGGGCATGCAGCCAACGGTCGGGAAGACGGCTGAGCTCAGGGGCCCAGCGGCGGACATATCGGCCGTCTCCATCGAATTTCTGCCCCTGTGTGACTGGATTGAAGATTCGGAAATACGGTGAAGCGTCGGCTCCGGATCCCGCGACCCACTGCCAATTCTGAACGTTGGAGGCGCGGTCGGCGTCGACAAGCGTGTCCCAGAACCAGGCCTCGCCCTCACGCCAGTCGATAAGCAGGTGTTTGATAAGGAAAGAGGCGACGATCATCCGCACCCGGTTGTGCATGAAACCCGTGGCCCAGAGCTCGCGCATGCCTGCATCGACCACCGGATAGCCTGTGCGCCCGCGCTTCCACGCCTCAAGGGCTTCGACGTCGCTCCGCCAGGGCATCGAATCGTATTCCGGACGGAAGGCCTTGTCGGTGATCTGCGGGAAAGCGTGCAGCAAATGGGCCGAGAACTCACGCCAGCCGATCTCCGCGACGAACTTGTCGGCCTCGGACTCCGGAGCGCATCCGTCTATCCCCGCCTGCTGAACCGCAGCCACCGCGCGCCAAGGGCTGATTTCACCGAAGTGGAGATGGGGAGAGAGGCGACTGGTGGCGGCTTCGCCCGGCCGGTCGCGGCCGCGGCTATAGCTCTTCAAGCCGCCGCTGACGAATGCCGAGAGCGCCGCCGCAGCTCCCGTCTCGCCTGGGGTCCAGTCGAAGCCCCGGGACCAGTCGGGATCGGTCGGGTGCAGGGCCCAGTCGGCGACGTCGTCCGACCCAGCCTCCGCTGGCGTGTCGATCCGCAGGGGGCCGGTCGTGGGCGGCGGCGCCTCAGCCTTCGCCAGCAGCGCCTTCATGAAGGGCGTGAAGACCTTGTACGGCGCGCCCGCCCCATTCAGCACCTCGCCCGGACGGCACAGCAGCGAGCCGTTGTAGCCCTTGCACGCCACGCCCTCGGCCGCGAGGCCGTGGGCAATATCGGCGTCCCGCTCCCATGCGTCCGGTTCGAACAGCCGGTTCACATAGACGGCGTCCGCGCCGCTCTCAGCGATCAGGCGCTGCAGCTCGGCCTCGCTGTCGCCCCGCCGCAGGATCAGGCGCGAGCCCCGCGCCCGCAGCGACGCGTTGAGCGCCCGCAGTGACTTGTCGATCCACCAAAGGGAGGCCGCACCCATCGGTCGGACACGCGTTCCCTGGTCGAGGATGTAGACCGGCAGGACGGGCCGGCCCGTCTCCACCGCATGGTTCAGG
>DASRWP010000454.1:0-6363 GCA_035654535.1 Brevundimonas sp. | reverse complement strand
CCTGCTCGCCGCGGTTTCCGCCGTCGCCATTATCGTCGCCAGCCCAGCCCTCGCCCAGGCGCCCGACCGGGTCGCCATCAACGGCATCATCGACCAGGGGCTAAACCACAGCGAGGTCATGCAGACGGCCGGGCATCTGACCGACCGGATCGGCGGACGCCTGACCAACTCGCCGCAGATGCGCGAGGCCGAGCGCTGGACCCAGCAGCGGTTCAGGGACTGGGGTCTGTCCGACGTCAGGGCCGAGCCGTTCGAGTTCGGTCGCGGCTGGTCGATCGTGCGGTCCAGCGCCCGGATGACCGCCCCCCGGCCGATTGACCTGCGGGCGATTCCAGTGGCCTGGACGCCCTCGACCAACGGTGTGGTTAGCGGCGAAGTGATCGTGGCGCCGATCACCAGCGCCGGTCAGTTTGATCAGTGGCGCGGCAAACTGCGTGGCAAGATCGTCATGATCACCCGGCCTGACACAGGCGGAGAGCCGACCGAGCCGGCCTTCCGCCGCTGGACCGACGAGGAGTTGAAGCAGCGGGCCGGCTACGTCCTGCCGCAGAATGACCCTGTGGGGGCCGAACGGGCGGCGCGCACGGGACGAGCTGATTTCGCCCGTCGCCTCGACACCTTCCTGGCCGACGAAGGCGCCGTCGCCTGGGTTCGCATGTCCGCCCGGGAAGGCGGTTTGCTGCACGGCACGGGCTACACCCACCAGGTCGGACAGACCCCGCGCCTGCCCGGAATGGAGCTTGCGGCCGAGGACTACCGGCGGCTGGCCCGGCTGACGCTGACAGGCGCCCCGCCAACGCTTGAGCTGCTGAGCGAAGTGCGGTTCCACGACGAAGACGTCAACGCCTACAACATTCTGGCCGACATTCCGGGCTCGGACCGGTCCGGCGAATATGTGATGGCTGGTGCGCACCTCGACAGTTGGGTCGCCGCCGACGGCGCGGTCGATAACGCCGCCGGCAGCGCTGTGATCATGGAAGCCGCGCGCATTCTCAGAGCGCTTGGCGTGCGTCCGAAGCGCACCATCCGTCTCGCCCTCTGGAGCGGGGAGGAGCAGGGCATCCTCGGCTCGCTGGCCTATGTCGACCGGCATCTCGCCACCCGCGCGCCGATCAGCGACGCCGCGTTGGCCGCCGCGCCCAACAACCAGACCTGGCGCGCGCGCTGGCCAATCCAGCCCAGGGCCGGCTACCGCGACCTCGTCGCCTACTTCAACCTCGACAACGGCTCCGGCAAGATCCGCGGGATCAATGTGGAGGGTAATGTCGCGGCCGCTCCGGTCTTCGAGCGGTGGCTCGAGCCCTTCGCCAGCATGGGCGCCTCCACCGTCTCGCTCCGGACCTCCGGCAGTACGGACCACGTCTACATGCAGACCGTGGGCGTGCCCGGGTACCAGTTCATCCAGGATCCCCTCGACTACGGCAGCCGCCTGCACCACACGTCGCTCGACAGTTACGACCACCTGCGACCGGACGATCTGCGCCAAGCGGCGGTCGTCCTCGCCAGCGTCCTGCTCAGCGCCGCGAACAGCGATGAGCCGCTGCCCCGGATGCCGATGCCGACGCGGCCGAACCCGACGGATCCCTATGCATGGCCGACCGCGGACTAGGCGTGCGTGACCTCAGGCCGGGCGGCCGCGACACCCCGCCCGGCTTCCCGCTGCCAGACGCACCCGCTAAGGCATCCGCATGATCGGTAGACTCAACCACGTCGGTGTCGCCACGCCCTCCATCGAGGCCAGCGTCGCGATGTACCGCGACCTGCTCGGCGCCACGCGGGCACATGAACCGTTCGACCTGCCGGCGCAGGGCGTGCGGGTCTGCTTCATCGACCTGCCCAACAGTCAGATCGAGCTGATTGAGCCGCTGGGCGCCGACAGTCCTATCCATGGCTTTCTGGCGAAGAACCCGAAGGGCGGTCAGCACCACGTCTGCTTCGAGGTCGAGGACATCCTCGCGGCCCGCGACGACCTGCGGGCCAGGGGCGCGACCATCCTCGGCACAGGCGAGCCACGGATCGGCGCCCATGGCACGCCGATCCTGTTCGTCCACCCGAAAGACATGGGCGGCGTGCTGGTCGAGTTGATGGAAACCCCGAAGGCGGGAGCGCACTGATGCCGATCGGCCCTGTCACCATGTTCGCCGTCTACATCGTTTGCTGGTGGGTGGTGCTGTTCACCATCCTGCCGTTGGGGACATCGCGCGAGACGCATGAGCCGCCGACCGACGGCCGTCAGTGGGGGGCCCCGGAGGCGCCGGATCTGAAGCGGAAATTCCTCACCACCACCTGGGTGTCGTTGATCGTCTGGGCCGGCGTCATGTTCCTGATCTACATCGGCTGGATGCCGCTGCCGGACCTCGCGCCGCCCGCGTAACGCTGCGCCCTGCAGGATGGCCTAGCTTTCGCCACGCCTCACCGGCTACACCACAGACCCCCACGCTCGCACGCCGGATTCTGCCCATGCGCCTTTCGCGCTACTTCCTGCCCACGTTGAAAGAGGCGCCGTCCGACGCCCAGATCGTTTCGCACCAGCTCATGCTGCGGGCGGGCATGATCAAGCAGGAGGCCGCTGGCATCTACGCCTGGCTGCCGCTGGGCCTTCGCGTCCTGCGCAAGATCGAGCGGATTGTACGCGAGGAGCAGGAGCGGGCAGGGGCGGTCGAGCTCCTGATGCCGACGCTGCAGCTGGCCGATCTCTGGCGCGAGTCGGGACGCTATGACGCCTACGGCCCCGAGATGCTGCGCATCCAGGATCGGCACGAGCGGGAGCTGCTGTACGGCCCCACCAATGAGGAGATGATCACCGACATCTTCCGGGCCTATGTGAAGTCCTACAAGGCCCTGCCGCTCAACCTCTTTCACATCCAGTGGAAGTTCCGCGACGAGCGCCGGCCCCGGTTCGGGGTGATGCGTGGGCGCGAGTTCCTGATGAAGGACGCCTACAGCTTCGACATCGACGAGGCCGCCGCCCGGCGCGCCTACAACCGGATGTTCGTGGCCTATCTGAACACCTTCGCCCGGATGGGGCTGAAGGCCGTGCCGATGCGGGCCGACACCGGGCCGATAGGCGGCGATCTGAGCCACGAGTTCATCGTTCTGGCCGAGACCGGCGAAAGCCAGGTTTTCTGCGATCGCAAGCTGGTCGAAATGCCGGCGCCCGGCTCAGACGTCGACTGGGACGACCTGCAGGCCATCGTGGATGAACGCACCGGGCTCTACGCGGCTACAGAAGAAATGCATGACGCGGCCCGTTTCGACAGCGAGACCGCCGAGGGCGATCGCCTGACCGCCCGCGGGATCGAGGTCGGCCACATCTTCTATTTCGGGACGAAGTACTCCGCTCCCATGAAGGCCTTGGTCGCCGGGGCGGACGGACGTGACGCGCCGGTCCACATGGGCAGCTATGGCGTCGGCGTATCGCGCCTTATGGGGGCGATCATCGAAGCCGGGCACGACGAGTCCGGGATCATCTGGCCTGACGCCGTCGCGCCGTTCGACGTCGTGGTGATCAACCTGCGCGCCAACGACGGGGCGGTCTGCGCCGCTTGCGAGGAGGCGGTGATCAAGCTGGAGTCCGCCGGCAAGGACGTCCTGTACGATGACACCGACGAACGCCCCGGCGGCAAGTTCGCGTGCGCCGACCTGATCGGGATTCCCTGGCAGCTGACGATCGGACCGAAGGGGCTGGCGGACGGCGTGGTCGAACTGAAGCGCCGCGCGACCGGAGAGAAGGTCTCGGTTCCGCTGCAGGACGCGCTGGCGAGGATCTGCGGATGACGGACGCCGTGGCGGCGAAACCCGCAAAGCCTGCCGGCCCGTTCTCCGCATGGGAGTTCGAGCTGGCCCTGCGGTATCTCCGCGCCAGACGCAAGGAGGGCGGCATCGCCCTGATCGCGATCATCTCCTATGTCGCCATCTCGCTGGCGGTCATGGCCCTGATCGTGGTGATGAGCATCATGGCCGGCTTCCGGTCAGAGCTGCTCAGCCGGATGCTGTCGTTCAACGGCCATATGTACATTCAGGGTCAGGTGCTCAGCGATCCGGCGCGCGACACCATGGTCGCGCGCCTCCAGAAGACCCCGGGCGTGGTCAGCGTCACGCCGGTAACGGAGAACCAGAGCCTCGTCCGCGCCGCCGGCCAGACGACGGGCGCCATCGTCCGCGGCATCCGTCCTCAAGACCTGGCCTCCATGGCGTACGTCGCGGAGAGTCTCAGCCCGGAATCGCGTCGGACCTTCGGTCAGGGGGCCTATGGCGGCGACAACATCCTGATCGGCCAAGCGCTGGCCGACGGCATGGGGCTGCGCATCGGAGACCCGATCACCCTCTATTCCCCGACGGGCGCGGACAGCGCCTTCGGCAACCTCGGAGGGCTGGAGAAGACCTACCGCGTCGGCGGCACCTTCACGTCCGGCACTGCCGATTTTGATCGCGCCTTCATCTTCATGCCGCTGGAACAGGCGCAGCTGTTCTTCGGCAAGGAGGGCCTCTGGGACGTCGTCGAGATGAAGGTGCAGGAGCCCGACCGCGTCGGCGACCTGACCGGCGCCGTGCGTCAGGCCGCTGGGCCCGGCGCTATCGTCAGCGACTGGCGCGACCGTCTCGCCGCCTTCTGGGGGGCGCTCAAGGTCGAACGGGTGGCCATGAGCATCATCCTCGGTCTCGTCGTCGCCATCGCCGCCCTGAACATCATCTCCGGCATCGTCATGCTGGTGAAGAACAAGACCCGCGACGTGGCCATCCTGCGCACCGTCGGCGCCAGCCAGATGTCGATGCTTCGGGTGTTCTTCGTCGCCGGTGCGGCGATCGGCGTGGCCGGAACGGCGACGGGCCTGTTTCTCGGTCTCGTCTTCTGTCTGAACATCGGCGCCATCCAGCACTTCCTCGAAGCGCTGCTGGGCGTCCAGCTGTTCGACGCCGACGTCTACATGCTCGACGCCATCCCTGCGCTCGTCGACCCCGTCGACGTGTTCTGGGTCGCCGTGTGGTCGCTGTTCATGAGCTGCGTGGCCAGCCTGCTGCCGTCTTGGCGTGCCGCAAAAATGGACCCGGTCGAGGCGCTTCGGTATGAGTAGTCCCGTCCTCTCCGTCCGCGGCCTGAGCCGCACCTACGAGACCGGCAGCGGCGGCCTGACGGTGCTGAAGGGCGTTGATCTCGACGTCATGCCCGGCGAGGTCGTCGGCCTGATTGGTCCATCAGGGTCCGGCAAGTCATCGCTTCTGCACGCGGCGGGCCTGCTGGAGCGTCCCACGTCCGGCGATATCCGCATCGACGGGCAGGACGTAGGCGCCCTCGACGAGCGCGCCCGCACCCATCTGCGTCTCGACCGGATCGGCTTCGTCTATCAGTTCCACCACCTGCTGGCCGAGTTCGACGCTCGCGACAACGTCGCCCTTCCACTTCGAATCGCGGGGGTCGGCAAGCCCGAGGCCCGCGCCCGCGCTGCGGAGGTTCTGACGGCGCTGGGCCTGGGCGAACGGCTCACTCACCAGCCGGCCCAGATGTCCGGCGGCGAACAGCAGCGAGTGGCCGTCGCACGCGCCCTCGCCAACCGGCCGCGGCTGCTGCTGGCCGATGAGCCGACCGGCAACCTCGACCCGGCGACAAGCCAGACCGTGTTCGAAGCCCTGCACCGGCTGGTCAAGGACACCGGCGTCGCCGCCCTGATCGCCACCCACAATATGGAGCTCGCCGGCCACATGGACCGGGTCTTCGCCCTGAAGGATGGTCATCTCGAGGAGCGGCCGGCGGAGAGCCACGCTTACTAGGCGTCCGCCGACGCCCTCGCGGTCGACGAGTGCGGTCCCTGACCGTCCTACTTCTTGCCGGGCGGTGTGGTGAACGGGGAGCTGCCGGCGGCGACGGCGGGCTTTGGCTTCTCCGCCTTCGGCTTCCTGGTTTCCTTGTTGCTGCGTACTTGGCCCTTGGCCATGGCGGTTCTCCTGCAACGCCTGACGCCAGAGCGGCGGAGGGTTCTCCGCCATCCTACAGGCTTGCAGCGGTTGCGGCAGTCAAATGCGCTTGACCGGAACAAAGCCGCAACATAGAACATTCCGGGAACACTTGAGCGGAGAGGGTTTATGGCGCGCCTTGTACGAGATGGACTGTCGCTGATGTCGTGCGGAGGCTTCGTCTGGGTGATCTGGCAGGCGGCGCTCCTGACCACGACCGCCTGAGCCGCCGTTTCGGGGCAGGCGACCGGGTCGTCATGCCGATCTGTGTGGGCCGGTGGCTAACCTGCGCTCGGGCCGGTGAGCCAACTTGTCCACCGCCGCGAGCCGTGGTCCCCGCCCATGGACGCCGTCGGACTGGTCTGCGACTCAGCCGCGCGCGATAGACTACGGCCAATGAACCCTCCGGTG
>DASRWP010000453.1:0-1974 GCA_035654535.1 Brevundimonas sp. | reverse complement strand
CGTACAGGACAATTGGTTCGTCCACCCTCGCCGCCAGATCGTCTGGCGTGATCACTTTCAGGTCGACGTGGATGACGCCGTCGCCTCCGTCGACCTTATACAGGCAGATCAGAAGCCTCGGCTCCCCGACGTGTTCTCCGGTAAAACAGCTGAGAAGATCGCCCAATCCAGCGGCTATCGCCCGGCGGTCAGCCATCATGCTGGCATTGTCGTCCGGCGAGACCACCACCACGAGATCGAGATCGGAGAAACGGTCGGCGGCGCCAGAGGCCAAGGATCCGGTCATCAGCACGCCGAGAATCCGCCTGTCCAGCGACAGGCGAGCGACGGCGGTCTTCCTGAAGGCGTCCAGCATCATGACCCTCGAAAGAAAAAGGGCGCTCCGGTTTCCCGAAGCGCCCCCATCCATACCGTAGTGAAACGGCCTAGCGCTTCGAGAACTGGAAGGACTTGCGGGCCTTGGCGCGGCCGTACTTCTTGCGCTCGACGACCCGGCTGTCACGGGTCAGGAAGCCGTGCGGCTTCAGGACCGGGCGGAGCGCCGGCTCATAGTGGGTCAGGGCGTGCGACAGGCCGTGGCGGATGGCGCCGGCTTGGCCCGACAGGCCCGAGCCCTGCACGGTGCAGTCGACGTCGAACTGGGTCAGGCGGTCGGTCACTTCCAGCGGCTGGGCGATCATCATGCGCAGGATTTCGCGGGCGAAATACTGCATCTGATCCTTGCCGTTGATGGTGATCTTGCCCGAGCCGGGCTTGATCCACACGCGGGCGATCGCGTTCTTGCGCTTGCCGGTCGAATAGGCGCGGCCCTGGGCGTCCAGCTTCTGGACGTAGACGGGGTGCTCCTCGCCAACGCCGGGCGTGCCCATGCCCTTCAGGGCGTCGAAGCCGGTGGCGGCGGGGGCGTCGTTCTGCGGGACGGAGGTTTCAGCAGTCACGTCGGTCATGCTCAGACGCTCCGGGTGTTTTTGGCGGACGCCGACTTGAAGTCGATCGTTTCCGGCTGTTGGGCTTCATGGGTGTGCGCCGCGCCGGCGAACAGGCGCAGGTGCGTCATCTGCAGGCGGGCCAGCGGGCTTTCCTTGGGCAGCATGCGCTCAACCGCCTTCTCGAGCACGCGCTCGGGGAAGCGGCCGTTCAGGACCTTCTCGGGGCTGGTCGACTTGACGCCGCCCGGGTGGCCGGTGTGGCGGTAGTAGATCTTGTCGGTCAGCTTCTTGCCGGTGAACACCACCTTGTCGACGTTGGTGACGACGACGTAGTCGCCGCAATCGACGTGCGGGGTGTAGTCGCCGCGGTGCTTGCCGCGCAGACGGTTGGCGATGAAGGTCGCGAGACGGCCCACCACGACGCCTTCGGCGTCGATATGGATCCACTTCTTCGTGACCTCGGCCGGCTTCAACGAAGCCGTGGTGCTCTTCAGCATGACGAGGGTTCCTGGGGGACGAACGAATGGCCCCTCCCGGTGACGGGAAGAGCGGAAGGCGCGCTGATAGAGGAAGGCCGGCGCCGGGTCAAGGTAGCATGGGCGTGGACATAGCGACTAGCACTTTGAAATAACAGGTGTTTTTCCATATGGTATTAAAATACCGCACCATTTCAGGTCTAACAGGCCATTCAGAGGGAGTGACGCTTGGGCCGCTGCGCGCTAAACCCCGCGAAACCCTCCGGAGCCCTGCCCATGACCGTCGCCGCCCGCCTCGCCGAACTGGGCATCAGCCTGCCAGAACCCGCGAAGGCGGTGGCGAACTATGTGCCGTTCGTCCAGACCGGCAATCTGGTCCACATCTCGGGTCAGCTTTCGAACGACGCGTCTGGCGGGATCAAGGGGACGGTGGGCGGAGACGTGACGCCGGAACAGGCCAGGGATGCGGCCCGCATGTGCGGCGTCAACCTGCTGGCCCAGATGTCGGCGGCGCTGGACGGGGACCTCGAGCGCGTCGTGCGCGTGGTCAAGCTGGGCGGCTTCGTCCA
>DASRWP010000452.1:0-5710 GCA_035654535.1 Brevundimonas sp. | reverse complement strand
AGAGGTTGAACTTCATTTCAGCTTACCACCGGCGTTCGAAGCGCCGGCGCAGGAAGATGGCGGCGGCGTTCATGACGATCATGAAGGCGAGGAGGACCAGAATGGCGGCGGCCGTCCGTTCGTGGAAGGCGCGCTCGGACGCATTCTCCCAGATATAGACCAGCGAGGGCAGGGCGCCCGCAGGCTCACCGATCCCGCCTGGAATTCCCGGGATAAAGCTGACCATGCCGATCAACAGCAGAGGGGCTGTCTCACCGAGGGCGTGAGCCATCGAAATGATCGCGCCGGTCATCACGCCGGGCATCGCCAGCGGCAGGGTGTGGTGAAACACGGTCTGGGTCCGCGACGCGCCCATGGCCAGCGCCGCTTCGCGGATCGAGGGCGGCACGGCCTTCAGCGACGACCGGGTGGCGATGATAATCGTCGGCAGGGCCATCAGCGCCAGCACCAGGCCTCCGACGAGCGGACTGGCGCGGGGCAGGTTCATCCAGTTGATGAACAGGGCCAGGCCGAGCAGGCCGTAGATGATGGAGGGGACCGCGGCGAGATTGTTGATGTTGACCTCGATCAGGTCGGTGATCCGGCCGCGCGGCGCAAATTCTTCCAGATACAGGGCCGCGCCGACGCCCAGCGGAATGGCGATCAGCGCCGTCACCAGCAGCATCATGGCCGATCCGATCACGGCGCCCAGCACCCCCGCCAGCTCCGGCTCGGTGGAGTCGCCCTTGGTGAACAGGCCCGTGTTGAAGCGCGCGGTGACGAGGCCGGAGCGCTCCATCTGGTCCAGCCAGTCGATCTGCTGGTCGGAGAGGCGCCGCTGATCCGCAGGAGTGTCCCGCGAAATCTCGTCTTTCAGATACAGGTCCGCATCGTCCGATACCGGCGCCTTGATCGGCACGGTCTGGCCGATCAGGGCGGGGTTCGACCGGACCCGCTGCGCCGCCGCGTACTTCAGCTCTGACGAGAACAGTCCGCGCATCTCCACGGCGCGGCTGCCCTGGGCGTCGTCCGTCACCCCCATGCGGACGAGCTGCTGCTCGGCGACCAGAAGCTCGAAATTCGTGCCCTGCGGATAGGCGCGATCGACCCGCGCCGGGTCCATGTAGACGGGGACGGTGATCGAATGGGAATAGAAGGCGGTATGGCCCTGCTCCACGATGCGTCCCAGCAGCAGCAAGAGGAAGCCCACAGCCACACCAATGGCCAGCAGGCCGTACAGGCGGAAGCGGCGCTCGCGCGCATAGCGGCGCTTCAGGCCCGCGCGCATGCGGCCCGTCCGCTCGGCGGATGAGGCTGTCGCGTCAGTCATACTGCTGCCGGTAGGTCTGGACGATGCGCTGCGCCACGACGTTCAGCATCAGGGTTACGAGGAAGAGTGTCAGGCCGAGCCCGAACGCAGACAGCGTCTTGGGGCTGTTGAACTCCTGGTCGCCCGTCAACAAGGTGACGATCTGGACTGTGACGGTCGTTACGGTGTCGAGCGGGTTGAGCGTCAGCCGGGCGGCGAGGCCCGCGGCCATCGTCACGATCATGGTCTCGCCGATCGCCCGCGACATCGCCAGCAGCATGGCGCCCGCGACGCCGGGCAGGGCCGCCGGCAGCAGCACCCGGCTGACGGTTTCCGACTTCGTGGCCCCCATCGCATAGGAGCCGTCCCGCAGCGATTGCGGCACCGCGTTGATGATGTCGTCCGACAGCGAGCTGACGAACGGGATCAGCATGATCCCCATGACCGCGCCGGCGACGAGCGCCATCTGGTTCTGGACCACTGAAAGATACTGTCCCAGACCATCCAGGGGCCCGCCGATCATCCAGCCGCCGAGAGTGTTGAAGAACTCGCGAAACGCCGGCCCGACCGTCAGGGCCGCGAAGAAGCCGTAGACCACGGTGGGCACGCCCGCGAGGATCTCCAGCACCGGCTTCACCGTAGCGCGGAAAATGGGCCCGGCGTACTCCGACAGGTAGATGGCCGAGAACAGTCCGACGGGCGCAGCCACGGCCATGGCGATCAGCATGATCAGGAAGGTGCCTGCGAACAGTGGCAGGGCGCCGAAGGCTCCGGTGGAGCCGACCTGATCGGTGCGGATCGCGGTCTGCGGGCTCCACTGCGTGCCAAGCAGGAATTCCGTGATCGGTACTGACGAGAAAAATCGAATAGAATCATATACCAAGGACGCGATGATGCCGACTGTCGTGAGGATCGCGACGGCTGAGCAAACGAACAGCGCGCCGATGATCCACTCCTCGACACGATTTCTCGCCCGCATCCCCGGCCGGATCCGGCTGAAGACGAACAGTGCGCCCAGCAGTCCCGCGACGACCGCGGCCACCATTCCGCCGATCTCGAGCATGAGGCCGATACGCGCCGCCCGCTGGCCCTCGGCGGGCAGCAGTTCGGCGTAGGGAGCTGGCCAGATCTGCGCCGCCTGCCGCCCGTCCCCCACCGCCCGGGCGTCGGCGAAGAAGGCCTCGCGGCGCAGGGGCTCGAGCTGCTGCACGGCCTCGGGGGCGCCGGACGCCGTCAGTTGCCGCTCAAGCGGGGCCGAGAGCAGGGTGGCGGCGATCAGGATCGCCAAAGCCGGAACCGCGGTGCAGATCAGGGCGTAGGCGCCGTGCTGGCCTGGCCGCGAATGCGCCACCTGGCCCATGGCTCGGCGACGCGCGAGCGTGCGCGCGCCGAAATACGACGCGAGCGCGGCTAGGATGAGGGTCGGCAACAAGAGCCAGGTCATGGACGTCCCGGAGAGGGAATCGGAACCCGCCGGTCTCCCGGTGCGCCCCGGGCGATGTCTGCCCGGGAATGGTCAGCGGATTACGACGCCCCGGTGACAGTTCTGTTACGCCGCCGGGCGGTGCGGCCGCACCGATATCAGTCGCTCGCGTTTTTGCCCGACGCCACGGGGAAGTAGGCGGTGAACACGGCGCCTTGACCGAGGGCGCTTTCGACCGTCAGCCCGCCCCGATGCCGGTTGACGATATGTTTGACGATGGCGAGGCCCAGCCCGGTCCCTTGCCGCTCGCCGCTCTTCTGTCCCTCGACCCTGTAGAAGCGTTCGGTCAGACGGGGGAGGTGCTCACGCGCCATGCCCGGGCCCTGGTCGCGCACAGAGACCGCGGCGTAGCGCTGGCCGGTCTGGCGGTCGGGGGTGACCAGAGGCAGCCGCGTGGCTCCCTCGCCCCTGTTTCCGCCGGACCACGGGGCCGACGCCTCGTCCAGATCGATGTCGGGCCGGATGATGATCTCGACCTCGCCGTTCTCCGGCGAATATTTCACGGCGTTGTCGACAAGGTTCTGGACGACCTGCAGGATTTCATCGCGATCCCCGTTCACCGGGGCTGCCGCGTTCTGGGCCTGCAGCAGGACCCGCACATTGCGCTCCGCGGCCAGGAGGCTGACGGCGTCCACCACGTCGGCGGCGGCGCGGGACAGGTCCACCCGGCCGGCAGGCGGAATGTGTTCGTTCAGTTCAATGCGGCTCAGTGACAGCAGGTCCGCCACCAGACGGCTCATCCGGTCGGCCTGCACGGCCATGATGTCCAGGAACCGGTCCCTGGCGCGCGGGTCGTCCCGCGCGTGCCCTTTCAGCGTCTCGATGAAGCCAGACAGGGATGCGAGCGGCGTCTTGAGCTCGTGGCTCGCGTTCGCGAGAAAATCGACCCGCATCAGCTCCGTACGCCGCACGTCCGTCTCGTCACGCAGCACCAACAGCGCCAGCCGCCGGTCAGCTGGAGCGGGCAAAGGCCGGGTCAGCGCCCGCCAGTGACGGACCTGGGCCCCGACGCCCGTGTAGTCCGTGGTGCGGGTCAGGCCGCCGAACAGCGCCTCGTCCACCGCCTCAAGGACCATCGGATCGCGCAGCACCTGCACCAGCAGCGCGGTCTCGCCCTGGATGCGGAGCAGGTCTCGCGCGGCTGTGTTCGCCAGCACGATACGGCGCCCGGCTATGTCGTCCGCCTCGCCGCCCTCGACCACGATGACGGGATCGGCGAGGGCTTCAAAGACCTGATCCAGCATGTTCGGGTCGGAGGATGGTTCTGCTGTCTGGAAATCAGCCGTCCCCGACACCGCAGACCGGGGTTGGCGGTTGACGGCCCAGACGCCCACCCCCACGGCGCCAGCGACCAGAAGCAGGTAGGACGCCGTATCGGGATTGAAGGCGGCCGTCGTCACGAGGGCCACGATGGCGATGCCGGCGCTGGCCCCCGCCGTCCACAGCCGGGAGCCGGCCGGCGGAGCGACGGGCGATGATGTCACTTCGTAGGGCATTCACGCTTTCAGCGGGGCACGACTCGTCCTCCGGAACATGACACGGATTTCATGACAACGATGCACAGACAGGCGCTGTGTCGGGTTGTCAAACGTCCTTGACACCCCTATCCCGGGCGGAGGCGGATTTCTTTGGGGGCGAGGATGACAGCGGCGTTGAAGCTGGACGGCGTGAGCAAGCGATACGGCGAGTTTCAGGCCGTGCGCGACCTGAGCTTCGAGGTGGAACGGGGAACCATCTGCGGCTTCCTTGGCCCGAACGGCGCGGGCAAGACCTCGACCCTGCGTATGATTCTGGGCTTGCAGCCGGTGACGGCCGGCCGGATCGAGGTTCTCGGTGCGGATGACGGGCGTCAGGTACGCGACCGGATCGGCTTTCTTCCGGAGGAACGGGGTCTCTACAAGAAGATGACGCCGGTCGACGCCATCGCCTTCTTTGGCTCGCTGAAAGGCGTGCCGCTGGCCGAGGGTCGCAAGCGCGCCCGCGACATGCTGGAAGCGCAGGGCCTCGGCGCCTCTCGCAACAAGAAGATGAAGGAGCTGTCCAAGGGCATGGCCCAGAAGGTGCAGCTGATCGCATCGGTGATGCACCGGCCCGAATTCGTCATCCTCGACGAGCCGTTCAGCGGGCTCGATCCGGTCAACCAGCAAGGGCTTGAGCAGGTGATCCGCGGTCTCGCGGCCGACGGCGCGACCGTGCTGTTCTCAACGCATGTGATGCAGCACGCCGAACGGCTGTGCGACAAGGTCGTGCTGCTCGCGCGAGGCCGCAAGGCGTTCGAGGGCACGGTCGATGAGGCCCGCGGCTCGACGGCGCGGTTTCTCGAGCTGGAAGGCGAGATCGACCCGGCGGCGGTCGCGGGACTGCCCGGCGTGGGCGAGGTCGAGACTGTTTCGAACCTCGGCGGCGTCTGCGTTCTGCGCGCGGCGCTGAAGCCGGGCGCCGAGGGGCAGACGGCGCTCAAGGCCGCCTTCCTTGGGGGTCTGGACGTTCGGCGGTTCGAACTGCGCCAACCGACCCTGCATGACGCCTTCATCCACCTGACGGGTGACCGACCTGATGTCGATCAGTCCGTGAAGACTCCAACGGCGGAGGCCGCCCGATGAACCGCACCTTGCTCATCGCGCGGCGCGAATACGCCGCCTACGCGAAGACCGTCGGCTTCTGGCTGTCGCTTCTCGCCCTCCCTCTCGGCATTCTGGTAGCCAGCGGGGTCGGCTTCATGGCCGCATCGTCCCAGCCGACCCGCGAAATCGCGGTGGTCGAGGATGGACCCCAGGCCGAGGGCCTGTCCGCGGCGGTCCGCGACGCTCTCGCCCGCGACGCCGACAGGCGCGCCGAACGACAGGAGGCGGCTCTGAAGGCGGCCGAGGCCAGCGGCATGGGCGTGCCACAGAAGTCGATGATGCCGCCGGTCGCTCGCCAGCGCATCACCCTCGCCC
>DASRWP010000451.1:0-1927 GCA_035654535.1 Brevundimonas sp. | reverse complement strand
CCAGGTTCACGCGCACCATCGGCCAGTTCAGGCGGGCGGCGACCTGTTCGATATGGGTCGACTTTCCGGTGCCGTGATAGCCTTGGACCATGACGCGGCGGTCGAAGCTGAAGCCGGCGCAGATGGCCAGCGTCGTCTGCGGATCGAACCGGTAGGCGTCATCGAGCTCGGGCACATGGCTGTCGCGTTCGGCGAACAGCGGCACGGTCATGTCCGAGTCGATGCCGAACACCTCGCGCACCGTGGCCTGGCGGTGCGGCTCCATGGTCAGCAGGGGATCGGGCGTGGCGTCGAGCGGGGAGGTCATGGAGGTGCGATTACCGCACCCTCACCGGGCGGTCGAGGGCCCCGGCGAGAGGAAGATCAGCCCTGGGCGCCGGCGACGGGGCCGGGGGGCGACTGTTCAGCGGACCGGGACCGGCGGACCCGCAGTTCACGCCACAGCGCCGAGACGTAGAGACGCAGGGCGAACGTCAGCGTGCCGATGTCGAACACCTGCATGTCGCGGTCCCGCTCGTGGGCGAACCAGCCTGATAGCCGGGCCTTGCGGTTGTTGCGTCGCTGGAACTTGCCGACCATCCCCGGGTAGCGCCTCCAAGCGCTGCAGATAAGTGAAACCCATCCGCAGACCCTTGGTTGCCGACCTCAGGCCAGCCCCGCCTTCTTCAGCGTCTTGTAGGCCTTGATGACGTTCTGCAGCTTGGCCTCAGCCCCGCGGTCACCCTTGTTGAGGTCCGGGTGAAACCGCTTCAGCATCTCGTGATAGCGGGCCTTGATCCCGGCCTTGTCGGTGCGGGCGTCGAGATCGAGGTCGGCCAGCGCCGCGCGCTCCAGCTTCCCGAGGCGCAGATTGTCCTCCCCCGCCGGGCCCGCCTGTTCCTTCGTGCGGCGCCCGAACAGGCCGAAGCTGTCCTGCCAGCTGCCCGCCCCCCTGGTGTTCGCCGTGCCCATCTTCGAGGCGAAGGCGGCGGCCTCGCGGCTGAACTTGCCGGCCTTCATCTCCCACGTCGGGCGGCCGCCGGTCATGGCCTCGTTCTCCTTGGCCGCGCGCACCTCGCCGTCGCTCATCCCGGCGTAGAAATTCCAGCCCTTGTTGTACTCGCCTGCGTGCCGCTGACAGAAATCGTAGAAATCGTTCAGCCGTTCACGCGACATGGGAGCCCGGGCCGTGGCGGCGGCGCGGCAGTCGGGCCACTGGCACGCCTTCTCACCCGGCTTCAGGTGCAGCACGTCCGCTTCCGCCGCCTCCTCCTCGGGGCGCGGCGGCTTGATCCGCATGTCCTTGAAGCGGGGCTTGTATTGAAACTCGGATGACATCGCCCGAAGTGTAGGGTCGAATTGGTCACCAACAAGGACGCCGCCATGCCGGAAGGCCCGATTGCGACGATTATCCGGAAAAAACTGACGGACGGCCTGTCGCCGGAGCATCTGGAGATCGTCGACGACAGCGCCCGGCATGCCGGTCACCATCACGAGGGCGGCGTCGACGGCCGGGCGGGCGGCGAGAGCCATTTCAACCTGATGGTCGTCTCGTCTTCTTTCGAGGGGCAGGGCCGCGTCGAGCGACAGCGGACGATCAACGGACTGCTGCGCACCGAACTGGCGGGCCCGCTCCACGCCCTGTCGATCCGCGCCCTGACCCCGGCGGAAGCGGGCGCTGCAACCCCACGTTCGGCGAGCCAGCGGTGACGAAAACTCGTCCGTTCACCTCGTCTTAGAGACTTCCGCCTAGCGTTCGGCCCGAACATCTGGGCAGGGCGCGTATGGTGGAAGCGGACGGTATCGGGAAGTCGACGGGTGGCGAACCGGGGTCCGGCGAGGCGGCGCAGGCCCTGCGCGCGATCCTTCAGACCCAGTACCTGCGCTACATGATCATCGGCGCATGGGCCCTGGGCCTGCTTGCGACGGTGGGACCGCTGGTCGCGGC
>DASRWP010000450.1:0-19388 GCA_035654535.1 Brevundimonas sp. | reverse complement strand
GTGAACGGCAAGGCCAAGACCGATTCGGCGGACTTCGCCGCGATCGACCGCATCCAGATCGTGGCCTGCGGCACCGCCTTCTACGCCGGCCAGATCGGCCGCTACGCCTTCGAGAAGCTCGCCGGGCTGCCGTGCGACGTCGAGATCGCGTCCGAGTTTCGGTATCGCCAGCCGGCGCTGACACCGGGGACGCTGGCCGTCGCCGTTAGCCAGTCCGGCGAGACCGCCGACACCCTCGCCAGCCTGTCCTGGTGCAAGGCGAACGGGCTCAAGACGGCGGCGCTGGTCAATGTTCATTCGTCGTCCATGGCGCGCGAGGCCGAAACGCTGTGGCCGACCCATGCCGGGCCCGAGATCGGCGTGGCCTCGACCAAGGCGTTCACCGCCCAGGTCGCCGCATTGTTGGCGCTCGCCGTCGCGGCGGGGGTGCAGCGTGGCCGCATCGACGCCGCCCGCGAAGCCGAGCTGGTCAAGGCGCTGTTCGAGGCGCCCCGGCTGATCGCCGAGGCCATGGGCATGGCGGACGACCTCAAGGCCGTCGCGCACGACATCGCCAAGGCGACGGACGTGCTGTTCCTCGGCCGCGGGGCGATGTTCCCGCTCGCTATGGAAGGCGCGCTGAAGCTGAAGGAGATCAGCTACATCCATGCTGAGGGCTATGCGGCCGGCGAGCTGAAGCACGGGCCGATCGCTTTGGTGGACGAATTCACTCCGATCGTGGCGCTGGCCCCGCTGGACGAGGTGTTCGAGAAGACCGCTTCGAACCTGCAAGAGGTCGCGGCGCGCGGCGGGCCCGTCATCATGATCGCCCCGGCGTCGGCCCCCGATCCGCACGGCGCCGGCATCCGCCGCGTCGATGCGCCCGAGTGCCACTCGCTGATCGCGCCGCTGGTCTACGCCATCCCGGTGCAGCTGCTGGCCTATTACACCGCGGTGCAGAAGGGCACCGACGTGGATCAGCCGCGCAATCTGGCCAAGTCCGTCACGGTGGAGTGATCGCTTCCGGCGTTGGATGCGTTAGGCTGGCCGATACCGCTGATCAGGACTCCGAATGACCGCCCAGAGCCGCCGCCTCCGCAAGGCCGTCCTTCCCGTCGCCGGCCTCGGCACCCGGGTGCTGCCGGGCACCAAGACGACGCCGAAGGAGCTGCTGAACGTCGTCGATCGCCCGATCCTGAGCTACATCGTCGAGGAAGCGCGCGAAGCCGGGATCGAGCACATCGTCTTCGTCACCGGGCGATCCAAGGGCGCGATCGAGGACTATTTCGACCACCACGTCGAACTGGAGGCGCAGCTCGCCGCCAAGGGCAAGACGGATATCCTCGACGCCATGATGTCGGAACTCGCCACGCCCGGCGAGATGAGCTTCACCCGCCAGATGCAGCCGCTGGGCCTGGGGCATGCGGTCTGGTGCGCGCGCGACATCATCGGCGACGAGCCGTTCGCCGTGCTGCTGCCGGACGTGATCGTCGACAGCCAGCCGGGCGCTCTCAAGCAACTGGCCGAGGCCTATGCGGAGATCGGCGGCAACATCATCGGCGTCGAGGCGGTGCCGGAAACCGAAACGCACAAATACGGCATCGTCGATGCCGAAGACCGCGACGGCCGCCGCATCCGCATGAAGGGGATGGTCGAGAAGCCGCCGCGCGGAGAGGCTCCGTCGAACCTGTCGATCGCAGGGCGCTATATCCTGCAGCCGGAAATCTTCGCCATCCTCGAGAACCAGCCGCGCGGCGCAGGGGGCGAAATCCAGCTGACTGACGGGATGGCGCGGCTGATGAAGGCGCAGACCTTCACCGCCGTCGAATATGAGGGCGTGACCCACGACTGCGGCGACAAGATCGGTCTGTTGCGGGCCAATGTCGCGCTGGCGCTGAAGCGACCGGACCTCGGCGAGGCGGCGCGGACAGCCATAGCCGCGCTGCTCTGACCGCGTCCGCCGCCGTCAGCGGCTCACGCGGGACGAGGGCTGGGAGGTCATGCGGCAGACGTTGTCGTTCTGAGGCCGGCCGGACTGCTGGCCCGTGGGCGCGAGAATGCCGCCGCGCTCACGGCACTGTTCCGTCAGCTGATCCAGCTCGGACAGATAGGAGCCGCCGGGGGGGCCCATGGTCGGAGCGCAGGCCGAAAGGGTCAGGGCGAGCAGGGCGGGGGCCGCCAGGGTCAGGAGGCGCATGGGAAGATTCCTTGCAATGGGCTCTCATTAAGCGCTCAGCCGCGCATCTGTTCAACCACCTGGATCAGTCGCTGAAGATCGGCGGGCCGGGACAGTCGGTGATCGCCGTCCTCGATCAGCTCCAGCCGTGCGGCGGATCCTTCCAGATGCTCGACCAGACGTGAGGCGTGCCGCCACGGCACCACGTCGTCGGCGCGGCCCTGAAGGATGTGGAGCGGTATCGGGAGCGACAGCGGCCGGTCGAGCAGGAGCCAGTTGCGCGCCTCCTCGAACATCGACCGGGTCAGGGCGTAGTCGCCGAGCCCGGGCTCGGACACCATGATCTCGCCGTCGCGGAGGATGGTCTGGCGCTCATGGTCGGCCAGACCCGGCCACATCAGCTGCTCGGTGAAGTCGTGCGCCGGATTGACCAGCACCAGCCCCGCCATCCGCTCCGGCCGCGCCTCGGCCGCCAGCAGGGCGATCCAGCCGCCCATCGACGAGCCGACCGGGAGCACCGGCCCGTCGAGGCTGTCGATCAGGGCGATGGCGTCCTCGCGCCAGCGGCCAATGGTGGCGCTCCGCCAGTCGCCGCTGGACAGGCCATGGGCGAAATGGTCGTAGCGCAAGCAGGACCAGCCCCGTTCGCGCGCCGCGGCCGCGAGCGCCAGCGCCTTGGTCCCCTCCATGTCCGAGCGGAAACCGCCGATCCACAGCACGGTGGGCCCCTGCCCCGCTACCCGCCGGAACGCGAGGCGCTCGCCGTCGGGGCGGATCAGGGTTTCGGTGTCGTCGGACATGCCGCCTTTTGCCCCCGCGGCGGCCGCGCGTCATCCCCCGGGGTTGACCTCGGACGCACAGGTCGAGCACATCGGCGCGAACGCGGCCCCCGCCGACCGGCTGTCGGGGTGACGTCAGAGAGAAGCCTCGTGTCCGAACCCAGGGTGCTGTTCGTCACCTCCAACCGCATCGGCGACTGCGTGATCTCCTCGGGCGTGATCCGCGAGATCGGCCGGCAGCTGCCCGGCGCCCGGATCACGGTCGCGAGCGGCCGCCCGCCGGCCCCGCTGTTCCGCGCGGCTCCGGCCGTCGAGCGGGTCATCGTTCTCGACAAGAAGAAGTTCGCCGGACACTGGTTCGGTCTGTGGAAGCAGGCGGTCGGCACGCGCTGGGACCTGGTCATCGACATCCGCGGTTCCGCGCTGGGCTATCTGCTGCCGGCCCGACGGCGGGTGATCTACAACCGGTCGTGGGAGACCGGGGTGCGCAAGGTCGAGATGGTGTCCCGCCTGATGGGCGCGGCGACGCCGCTGGAGCCGGAGATCTTCCTCGACGATCAGGCCCGCGCCGAAGCCGCCGCAGTGATCGATCCCCAGCTCGCGTCTGCGCCCGGACCGATCATCGCCCTCGCTCCCATCGCGCATCAGCCCGGCAAAAGCTGGCCCGCCGACCGCTGGGGCGAACTGGTCGGGATGATGAAGGCCGACGCCCGCTTTGACGGCTGGCGCTTCATGCTGGTGGGCGGGCCGGGCGATCATGCGCCGGCGGCTCCCGCCCTCGCCGCCGCCGGCGATCGCGGCGTCGACTTTGTCGGCAAGGGCGACATCCTCGCCTCGGCGGCGGCGATCGATCGCGCCGACCTGTTCGTCGGCAACGACTCCGGCCTGATGCATGTCGCCGCTGCCGCCGGCCGGCCGACGCTGGGATTGTTCGGTCCGACGGAGTGGTGGCTCTACGGCCCGTGGGGGCCGCGCACGCGGACCGTGGCCTCGAACGAGACCCGCGGACAGTTCGCGCCGATCGAGGCCCTGAGCACCCGGCATGTGTTCGAGGCGGTGCTGGAGCTTCACGCGGCCTTCGTCCGACCCGCCAAACCTTGAAGAAGCGGGCGTTCCCGGTCATATAGGGCCGCTGGAGGGGAACGCGGCGAGCCGTCGCGCGCTCCGACCTGTCAGAATTCGTACCTCATCCACGCAAGGAACCGACGCTCATTCGCCGTCCGATGAACCAGCCGCCCGTCAAGGACGGGCCTCCCATGAACCAGGACATCCGCGCGCCGCGGGTTCTGCTGATCGACCAGAACGGCGAGAAACAGGGCGTCATGCCGACGTCCGCCGCGCTGGAAGCCGCCGAAGAGGCCGGCATGGATCTGGTTCAGATCGTCTCGACGTCCGAACCGCCGGTCTGCAAGATTCTCGACTACGGCAAATTCCGCTTCCAGGAGCAGAAGAAGAAGGCCGAGGCGCGCAAGCGTCAGAAGGTGGTCGAGCTGAAAGAGATCAAGCTCCGCCCCAACATCGACGTCCACGACTATGAGGTGAAGGCCAAGGCCATGCACCGCTTCTTCGACGAGGGCGACAAGGTCAAGGTGACGCTGCGCTTCCGCGGTCGTGAAATGGCCCACCCCGAGCTCGGCATGAAGCTGCTGAACAAGGTTCAGGCCGACTTCGACGAAATCGCGAAGGTCGAATACGCGCCGCGTATGGAAGGCCGACAGATGATCATGATCCTGGCGCCCAAATAGGCCGGATCGAACGACGAGACAGGAACGCCCCGGCCGGGAATGGCCGGGGCGTTTTCGTTTGTCCCGGACCCGTCCCCGGATAAGCTCTCGCCATGACCCAGACCGGCGCCGCCCCGACCGCCTCGCGATCCGTCCTGTTCGTCCTGTTCGGGGTCGTCTTCATCAACCTGGTCGGCTTCGGCATCGTCGTGCCGCTGCTGCCCTTCTACGGCCAGACGCTGGATGCGCCGCCATGGCAGGTGGCGCTGATGTTTTCGGCCTATTCACTGGGCCAGTTCTTCGCCGAGCCGTTCTGGGGCCGGCTGTCGGACCGGATCGGGCGCAAGCCGGTGCTGCTGATCACGGTCGCGGCCAATGCGCTCGGCTATCTGATGCTGGCCTTCGCGCCGAACATCTGGCTGGCCATCGGCATCCGCCTGTTCACCGGTCTGGGCGCGGGCAACATCTCCACGGTGCAGGGCTATGTCGCGGACGTCACGCCGCCGGCGCTGCGGGCCGGGCGGATGGGTCTGATCGGCGCCGCCTTCGGCCTCGGCTTCATCGTCGGCCCCGGCCTGGGCGGCCTGCTGACCCGCCCGGAATTGGGCCCGCTCGGTTATCAGCTGCCGATCTTCGTCGCCGCCGGTCTGTGCGTGCTGGCGACGATCGGGATCGCCCTGTTCCTGAAAGAGAGCCGGGTGAAAGCCGATTCCGCCGCACCCCGGCCCGCCTTTCTGAGCGGGGTGAAGGACGCGGTCGCTAATCCCGTGGTGTCGCGGGTGCTGCTGGTGACCCTGATCTACATGGCCGGGTTTTCCGGCATGGAGTCGACCTTCGGCTTCTGGACCGAGGCGCGCTACGGCTGGGGAGCCCGCGAGGTCGGGCTCAGCTTCATGGCCGTCGGCATCGTCTCGACGCTGTGCCAGGGCTTCCTCGCCGGCCGTCTGGCGCGCAGGTTCGGCGAGGCTCGGGTGCTGGCGGTCGGCTGCCTGATCTTCGGCTCGGGCCTCGTCGGGCAGGTGCTGGTCGGCCGGCTGCTGCCGGACGGCGACGTGCTGGTGCCGGTCGTCATGGCCTTCGGCGCGTTCGGCATGGCGGTGACCATGCCCAACATCTCGGCCCTGATCTCCCGCTCGGTTGACGCCGACCGGCAGGGGGCGATGCTGGGCCTGAACATGGCCGCCAGCTCAAGCGCCCGCATCTTCGGACCGGTCGCGGCTGGGGCCCTGTTCTCTGTCGTGGGCCATGACTGGCCGTTCCTGATCGGCGCGGCGCTGACGGTTCCGGCCGCGGTCATGGCGCTCAATGCCGGGCGCGCGTTCCGGAAGCGGCAGACGGCGCTGATCCCTGCTGCGGCGGAATAAGGCCGCGCTTGCTCCCCGCGGCAGGCCAACCGTATTGTCGCAATATTGAAGCGGGGGCGACACAGATGATGATCCGATACGCGGCGGGCGCGCTTGGCGCGGCCGGCCTGTTCCTGACGGCCGCCGCGGCCGCCCAGGATACCGCGCCGCTGGAGGCTTACGGCGCCCTTCCGGCGCATGAGCTGGTCGAAGTCTCTCCGAGCGGCGACCGGTTGGCCTATGTCACCGTGGTGGGCGAAGAGCGCGCGCTGGTCATCAACGACCTGAACGACATGAGCCTGATCGGCGGTGTGCGCGCCGGTGCGGTCAAGGTCCGCGATATCGGCTGGGTCGGCGAAGACCATGTCTACATCTTCAGCACGGCCACCCAGACCAGCGCCTCGATCGGCCTGCGGCGGTCCGAGCTGGCCGACGCGTCGATCTATGAGATTCCCACCCGGCGCGTGTCCCTGGCGCTGAACAACACCCCCGGAGTGTTCGCCAAGGTGTTCGGGTCGCCGATCGTCCGCACCATCGACGGCGAGCCGTCGCTGGTCGTGATCGGTCAGGGCCGGGAAGGCGCGGGCATGTTCCGCGTGAACCTGTCGACGGGCATCGGTCGCGAGCACGTCGATCCGGACAAGAAGGGCCCGCCATCCCTGCTTGACGCCGAGGGCAGGCCCGTCGCCCGCGCCACCTACGACGGGCAGAACTACGAGGTTCAGGCGCGGCGGGGCGGCTTCTGGCGCACCATGTGGCGGACCGACGCCCGGATCGACGCGCCGAGCCTCGCCGGCTTCGGACAAACACCCAACACCGTCGTGCTGAACGGCGTGATCGATGGCCGACCGGAGGGATTCTACGCGCTGGATCTCGAAACCGGCGCGATCTCGGGCCTTCCCTTCGAGGGCAAGCCCACCAGCCTGATCCACCATCCGATGACCAGACTGCTCGTCGGCGCCCGGACGCTGGGATCCGATGACTCGGTGAGCTGGCAGTTTCTGGATCCGGCAGCCGAGCGTTCGTGGCGCGCGGTTCAGACGGCGTTCCGCGGCAAGCAGGTCACCCTGACGTCGTGGTCGAACGACCTGAAGCAGATCGTGGTCTTTACCCAGGGCGCCGGCGATTCGGGCACCTATCAGCTGGTGGACCTTGACCGCCGCACGGCCGAGATCATCGGCGAGGCCTATCCGGAGATCACGGGCGCACGCGTCGGCGAGGTCCGTTCGATCAGCTACGCGGCCGCCGACGGGATGCGGATACCCGGCTATCTGACCCTGCCCCCGGGCGTCACCGATCCGAAGGGCCTGCCGCTGGTGGTGTTCCCGCACGGCGGACCCGCGTCGCGCGACTACCTGGGCTTCGACTGGTGGGCCCAGGCGATGGCCTCGCGCGGATACGCCGTGCTGCAGCCGAACTTCCGAGGCTCCGACGGGCTGGGAACGGCCCACCTCGAAGCGGGCTACGGCGAGTGGGGCCGCAAGATGCAGAGCGACCTGTCCGACGGCGTCCGCTGGCTGGCCTCCGAAGGGATCGTCGATCCCGCGCGGGTCTGCATCGTCGGAGCGAGCTACGGAGGCTACGCCGCCATGGCCGGGCCGACCCTCGACCCCGGCGTCTACCGCTGCGCTGTGGCCGTCTCGGGCGTCGCGGACCTGCGGCGGATGGTGGAGTGGTCGGCCGAGCAAGGCGGCCGCCGCGACTCGCCCGTGGTCAGATACTGGAACCGCTTCATGGGAGCCGACCGTCTGGGGGACCGGGATCTGGACCAGTTCTCGCCGTCCGCCCAGGCCGCCCGCGCCGACGCGCCGATCATGATGCTGCACGGCCGCGACGATACGGTGGTGCCGTTCGAGCAGAGCCGCATCCTCGCCGACGCCCTGCGCCGCGCGGGCAAGCCGTTCGAACTGATCGAACTGCCGAGCGAGGACCACTGGCTGTCCCGCGCCGCCACCCGGCGCTGGATGCTGATCGAGACGGTCAGATTCCTGGAGCAGCACAACCCGCCGCGATGACCGTGCGGCTTGCATTCAGGCCCCGTCTGGCCTAGAAGCCGCGCCTTCGCGTACCGAACCGCCGGGCTAACAGGCATGCCTGGGCGGTTCTCATCAGGGTTTCCAATCCGACGGCCCGCAAAGGCCCGAGAACCGGCAACCCACTCAAACAGAGAGTGAAAATGCCCAAACTGAAGACGAAGTCGGGCGCCAAGAAGCGCTTCAAATTCACGGCCACTGGCAAGGTAAAGGCCGGCGTTGCTGGCAAGCGTCACCGCTTGATCAGCCACAACAGCAAATACATCCGCCAGAACCGCGGCACCTCGGTCATGGCCGACGCCGACGCCAAGAAGATCAAATCCTACATGCCGTACGCCTGATCGGCGCGCGCTGTTCGACTGATCTCCACGCATTGAATTTGAAAGGATAGCGACATGGCTCGCGTCAAACGGGGCGTAACGTCCCATGCCAAGCACAAGAAGGTTCTCAAGCAGGCCAAGGGTTTCTACGGCCGCCGCAAGAACACCATCCGCACGGCCAAGGCCGCCGTCGACCGCGCCGGGCAGTACGCCTACCGCGACCGCCGCAACAAGAAGCGTTCGTTCCGCGCCCTGTGGATCCAGCGCATCAACGCCGCCGCCCGTCTGGAAGGCTTCACCTATTCGCAGTTCATCCACGGCCTCGGCGAAGCCGGCATCGAGCTGGACCGCAAGGTTCTGGCCGCGATGGCCGCCGACGAGGGCGCCTTCAAGGCGATCGCCGACAAGGTCCGGGACGCGCTGAAGACCGCCTGACGGCGGCCTGCACGACACTGACTGCCGAAACGCCCGCTCCGGTCTCCGGGGCGGGCGTTGTCATTTGCGCGGCGACGCAACCCCCGCCGCCACGCCCCGTTTGGACAGCGGCGCCGCGAATTCCTGCGCGCCCTCAACGCCGGGGAATCCTGATGTCCATCGCCAAAGTCACCGAAGTCACCGCCTCGTCCACCGTCAGCTTCGAGGACGCGCTCAAGCGAGGCATCGCCCGCGCCGACAAGACCCTCAACAATGTCGCCGGCGCCTGGGTCCAGGAGCAGAAGGTCATCGTCAAGGGCGGTGAGATCATCGAGTATCGGGTCAATATGAAGGTCTCCTTCGTCCTCGAGGACTAGGCCTTCGCGGTTCCGTCCGGCGGGCGGGGTGACGAAAGCGTCAGCGCCCGCTAGACGACTGCGACCATGACCGATCTCGCCCAACTCGAACTCGACCTGATCAACGCGATCGGCGGAGCGGAGACCACTTCGGCTGTCGAGGACCTGCGCGTGGCCGCGCTCGGCAAGTCCGGCTCGATCTCCGGCCTGCTCAAGGGCATGGGCGCGCTCAGCCCCGACGAGCGGCGCGAGCAGGGCCCGCGGATCAACGGCCTGCGCGACCGCGTGCAGTCGGCCCTGACGGCCCGCAAGTCCGAACTGGAGGCCTCCGAGCTCGACGCACGCCTGCGGACCGAACACGTCGACCTGACCCTGCCGCCGCGTCCGCGCCGCAAGGGCTCGGTCCATCCCACCATGCAGGTGATGGACGAGATGATCGCCCTGTTCGCGGAGATGGGCTTCGCGGTGGCCGAGGGCCCGGACATCGAGGACGACTTCCACAACTTCACGGCGCTGAACTTCCCGCCCAAGCACCCGGCGCGGGAGATGCACGATACGTTCTGGCTGCCCGAGGACGAGAAGGGCGAGCGCAAGGTCCTGCGCACCCACACCAGCCCGGTGCAGGTGCGGACCATGATGACCCAGAAGCCGCCGATCCGGATCATCGCCCCGGGCCGGACCTTCCGGAAAGACAGCGACGCCACCCACACGCCGATGTTCCATCAGGTCGAGGGCCTGGTCATCGACCGCGACATCCACATGGGCCACCTGAAGGGAACGCTGGAGACCTTCGTTGCGCGCTTCTTCGAAGTGGACGGCGTCGACGCCCGCTTCCGCCCGCACCACTTCCCGTTCACCGAGCCGTCGGCCGAGATGGACATCCGTTGCGACCGCTCCGGGGGCGAGCTGAAGCTCAATCAGGGCGACAGCTGGATGGAGATCCTCGGCTGCGGCATGGTGCATCCGAACGTGCTGCGGAACTGCGGCATCGATCCGGACGAATATCAGGGCTTCGCCTTCGGCATGGGCGTGGATCGTCTCGCCATGCTGAAGTACGGCGTATCCGACCTGCGGCCGATGTTCGAGGCCGACACCCGCTGGCTGGCCCACTATGGCTTCTCCGCCTTCGCCGCCCCCAATCCCGCAAGCGGACTGTCCTGATGAGCGACCAATTCCCTTCCTCGCCAATCGCCCCGGTAGAGATGGACCCACGCGCAGCCGCGTTCCATGCCGCCCGGGTCAACCTCCTCGACCTGTTTCGCGCAAGCGCCCGCGCGGGCGGCGGAGCAGCGATTGAAGGCCGCACCTTTACGAATTGCGTCATCGAAGGACCCGCCTTGATGCTGGTGCTCGAAGGCGTTCAGTTCGACGGCACCAACTTCGGCCAGACAGCGGGAGACGTTCGGAATATCCTGTTCCGGCCGCTGGGCTCGCGGGCGATCGGAGCGATCCCGATCCGCAACTGCACCTTCCAAACCTGCGATTTCGAGGCGATCGGGATTACGGGGAACGACAGCCTGCTCCAGATGCTGACCGAACAGGTCACGACCGCCGGATAGCTGTCAGAAATTGAAATCGAGAACCTGAACATGACCGATCAGACCCCGACCATGTCCGCCGAAGAGGCCGCCGGCCGAGCCATGGTGGCCCGCACCACCTTCGAGAAGGAAGCGATCTGGCTGCCGCAGCTGGCTGTCCAGCACTGGAACGCGGGCCAGATGGCGATCGAGGGCAAGACCTTCACCGACTGCCTGATCGAGGGTCCGGCTGTGATGGCCGTGATGAACGGCACCCATTTCGACAGCTGCGCCATGGGCACCACCACCGACGTGCGGAACCTGCTTTACCGCCCGCTCAGCACGACCAAGCTGGCCGGCGTCGTGGGCCTTTCCAACTGCCGCTTCGTGCGCTGCCGCTTCGTCCAGGTCGGTTTCACCGGGCAGGACGATCTGCTGGCGCAGCTGGAGGGCGGGATCAAGTCGATGGCCGGCGAGGCGCGGGCGCGCGGGGAGCCCGAGGCGTGAGATTCACACTCTCGTGGCTGAAGGAGCATCTCGACACCGACGCCGGGGCCGCTGACGTCGCCGATGCGATGACGCGCGCCGGCCTCGAGGTTGAGGAGGTCCATGATCCGGTCGCGGCCCTCGCGCCTTTCACCGTCGCCCGCATCGTCTCGGCCGAACGCCATCCGAACGCCGACCGGCTGCAGGTCTGCCAGGTCGACACCGTCGACGGGCCGAAGGAGATCGTCTGCGGCGCGCCGAATGCGCGCGCGGGACTGACCACCATCTATGCCCCCATCGGCGCCTTTGTGCCGGGACTGGGCGTAACCCTCGTCGAGAAGCCGGTCCGCGGCGTGGTCTCCAACGGCATGCTCTGCTCGGCGTCCGAGCTCGAGCTCGGCGGTGAAAGCGACGGCATCCTCGAGCTGGACGGCGGACTGCAGGTCGGCGCCCCAGCGGCCGGCGTCTTCGGGGCCGAGCCGGTCATCGATTTCGAGGTCACGCCCAACCGGCCCGACTGGCTGGGCGTCGCCGGAATCGCGCGCGACCTCGCCGCCGCCAGCCTGGGCCAGCTGCGCACGCCGCCGGTCAGCCCGGTTCCGGGCAGCTTCCCCTCGCCGATCACGGTCCGCATCGAGGCGCCGGAGCTATGCCCGGTGTTCGCCGGCCGGCTGATCCGCGGGGTCACGAACGGCCCCTCGCCCGAGTGGCTGCAGCGTCGTTTGTCGGCGGTCGGCCTGCGCTCCATCAACCGGCTGGTCGACATCACCAACCTGATCTCTCTCGACCGCTGCCGCCCCCTGCACGTCTATGACTCGGCGAAATTGGTCGGGTCGGAGATCGTCGTGCGGGGCGGCCAGGTCGCCCGCGACACGCCCGGTCACGAGGGCGGCGAGCACGAGCATCTGATCGCCCTCGACGGCAAGACCTACACCGTCGACCCCGCCATGTGCGTGATCGCCGACGCGGGGGGCGAGCGGCCCATCGGCCTCGGCGGCGTCATGGGCGGCGTCTCCACCGGCTGCTCGGACGAAACCGTCGACGTGTTCGTCGAGAGCGCCTGGTTCGATCCGCTGGTCACCGCCCAGACGGGGCGGACCCTGACCATCAGCTCTGACGCCCAGTACCGGTTCGCCCGCGGCGTCGATCCCGCCTTCGTGGTTCCCGGACTAGAGCTGGCCACCCGGCTGATCCTCGACCTGTGCGGCGGCGAGCCGTCGGAGATCGTGGTCGCCGGCCAAGAGCCGGCCAGCCCCGCCGCCTTCGCCTTCGACCCCGCCCGCGTGGCGCGGCTGACGGGCCTGTCGCTCGACGACGACCGGATCGCGGAGATCCTGTCGCGTCTCGGCTTCGACATCGTCCGCGGCCCGACCTGGACCGTGACGCCGCCGTCGTGGCGGCGCGATGTCGAAGGTCCGGCCGATCTGGTCGAGGAAGTGGCGCGGATCGAGGGCTATGACGCCCTGCCGTCGACGCCGCTGCCGGGACAGGGGGCGCCCTCGCGCGGCGTCCTGAACCCGCGTCAGGCCCGCGTCCGCACCGCCCGCCGGGCCCTAGCCGCCATGGGCTACGCCGAGGCCGTGACCTGGTCCTTCACCCGCCGGGACAAGGCCGCCTTGTTCGGCGGCGGCGACGACCGATTGGTGGTCGAGAACCCCATCGCCGCCGATCTGGACTGCATGCGCCCCTCGGCCCTGCCGAACCTGATCGAGGCGGCGGCCCGCAACGCCGCCCGCGGCCACCCCGACGCCGCCCTGTTCGAGATCGGCCCCATCTATCTGGACGACAGCCCGACCGGCCAGCGCACCGTCATCGCCGGTCTGGTGGCGCCCCGCTCGGCCCGCCACTGGGGCGGCGCAGCCGAGGACGCCCTGTTCGGCCTCAAGGGCGACCTGATGAGCTTGCTGGAGACCGTGGGCGCTCCGACCGCCTCGCTGCAGCTGGTTCAGGGCCAGAACCGCGACTGGTGGCATCCGGGACGCTCCGCCCGCCTGCAGCTGGGGCCGAAGACTATCGTCGCCGAGTTCGGCGCCCTGCACCCGCGAGTGCTCAAGGCGCTTGATGCTGACGGACCGATGCTGGCGTTCGAGATCGTGCTGGACGCCGTGCCCGAACCCCGGGGCAAGTCCACCAAGGCGCGAGGAGCCGCCACGCTCGCCCCCCTGATGCCCCTGACCCGCGACTTCGCCTTCGTGGTCGAGGACGCCAGGCCTGCCGGCGACCTGATCCGCGCCGTCGCCGGCGCCGACAAGGCCCTGATCGCCGATGTACGGGTGTTCGACGTCTATCGCGGACCCGGCGTGGCCGAGGGCATGAAGTCGGTGGCGCTGGAAGTGGTCATCCAGCCGCGCGATGCGACGCTGACCGAGGCCGAGATCGAGGCGCTGTCAGAAAAGGTCGTGGCGGCGGCGGCGAAGCTCGGGGCCGCGCTGCGGGGGTAGGTAGGGCGGTGACCCGGCCATCCGAACGGTCGCGCGACAGTTTGGGGCCACGGCGCGCAGGGGCGATCGCGAATAAGCTGTGCAGCCGGACAGGTCTTCGGTCCGTATAGTTGGCATGCGCAGAATTCCACCACCGCACGCCACCTTTGGACAGATTCAGGCAAGGGCGACCGCGGTCGGTCTGGTCATGAGCCGCAAGCCCGACGGGGTCGCAATCCGCTATCGAAATAATGCAGCCGGTCGGCAGGGTTGGTCGGGTCTGACGGTGCCAAAAGCCCTGGCCGTTGTGGAAGAAGTGGCTGCTCGGCACGGTGAGGCTGAGCTGGAGCCGGCATGTCAAAAACGCCGTTAGAATGATCGCGAAAATTCGCCCTGCTTCAGGCGTCAGCCACCACCGCTGAGGCCTGGCCCTTCCGCCTGATCATCGAGTCCGAGCTTGCCGGAGTCTCAAGGTCCAGGCGCGCTCGATCGGACACGGGCGGCGGTCGGAGGATGAAGCCGAAGTCGCCATCGTACGGGGTGGGCCGCCACAGGGGTTCGGAACCCTTGTCCGCGAAGCTTACGTGGGAATGGGTGTAGCCACGGCGGATGAGCGCGCCGGGCACGCATTGGGCCAGCGCCGCCGTCGCCTCATTGACGACTGACAGGCGCAGGCGGGACGCGCCAATCCGGCGGCCATAGGCCTTCAGCTCAGCCAGCAGGGCGGCCGCAGGCGAACGGCCCTCAGGAACCAGCCAGCTCAGGTCGATGACATCGAGGACCGCCGCCTCACACTCGGACATCTTGCCAACCTGAGCCAGAGCGAGCGCGACGAGATCGCCTGCGTTGCACCAGCCATAGAGTAGCGGGGCGACCGTGCTATCCGGGTTGGAAAACCGGGCCTGCAGCGCCCGGGCGGACCGGCTCGCCACCAGCAACCCCGACCGGCGCAGTTCCCCGTCGAACCGGTCGATCGCAGCCGCATCCGTCCATGGATCCAGCGCGACCAGCTGCGGAGGCCCCGGGTCAGCAATCCCCTGCTTCAGGCTGGAGAATAGCTCCCTGGAGGGGCGCTGGCGACGATAGAGCGAACGAGCGACGCGTTCCGACAGGATCGTGAAGGGCGCCAGAGGCCAGACGATCTTCACGTTCGCCCACGCCTTGGGGAACGGGAGAAAACCGTTCCGGGCGTAGATCAGGGCCGACCGCGCATTCCCGTTCAAAATCGAGGTCGCGAAGACGCCGGGCTGAGCGCGGAACGCCTCCAGCAGAGGCTTCGAGCCCCCGTGGGCTCTCGGCAGAACGATCAGCGAGTAGCCAGTCGCCGCCGTCAGACGGGTCGACGCCAGACTGTAGTCTTGCCGGATGTTCCCGAGGTAACCGCAGACGCCATCGGCGTCTTCCAGGACCCAACCCGGAGCGTCCTGGCCCAACTGGTGCAGCCAGAGCCAACCCTGCTCGCTTCGCTCGGGGAACCACGCCCACCGGTGGAGTTCATTCAGGGCGGGCCAATCGCCGGGCCGGACCTGTCGCAGCAGCGCCACGCTAGACCGCCATGGACTGGATGATCCGGATTGCGAGCGTTCTCAATTCCGGATCGCGCAGCCGCCGCCAGCTGAAAACGAGGTCGTCGAGTTGAGCGTCTACCAGCGGCTGGTAGGCCGGCTCGACAGGCGCTTCCACGCGCGATGTCCTCTCGGAGATCGCAGCAGCCCGATGCGGCCGGCGGAAATGTCTACCCTCCCGGTCCAATGTATAGAGGCCCGGATTATGCGATGCAGCCGTAGGCTGTTCGCGTTGGCTAACCTCCGCATCTGGCCCGCTCGAGATCCCGGGTACTTGCACGCCTACTCTCCTTCAAAGTGCCGTTGGAGGGCGTTCGTGGACTTGAACCACGGACCTGCGGCTTAAGTGACCGCCGCTCTGCGCGTCTGAGCTAAACGCCCGTCTCAACCTGGCACCGGGTCTTCCGACCCGATGAGTTCGGCGCAAGGGTCATGCCAAGGGCCGCCCAGGGCGTCCGTGCGAAATACGAGCCCGCCCGGCAACTTCCCGTTAACCTTGCCGCCGCAAGGCTGACTCAAAGCCCGGCGAGGGTAAGGCCAAGCCCGCGCGAGTCGGGCGGACCGTCGCCGCCACTGGAGCCCGCGCCATGCACCGCCGCCAACTGATCTCAGGTCTCGCCGCTGCCGCCGGAACCGCCGGCCTTAGCGCCTGCGCTACCGCGGGCCGGCCGGGCGACCCCAACTATCCGATCCGTTCCGACCGGCAGGCCCAGGCCTATACGGCGGACGAACTGGTCGCCGCCGGGTCGCGCGAGCTCGGCATCGCGGCCGAGGCCATAGGCGGCGCCATCGAGCGCATCTTCGCCGAACAGGGCGACCGCCCCACTGCCTACATCGCCGGCGAAGAAGGCTCGGGGGCGGCCGGCGTCGGCCTGCGTTACGGCCGCGGCGCGCTGCATATGAAGGACCTGTCGGCGTCGCAGGAAGTGTTCTGGCAGGGCATCTCGATCGGCTGGGACCTGGGCGGGAATGCGTCGCGCGTCTTCACCCTGGTCTACGGCCTGTACCATCCCGACATGATCTACCGTCGCTACCCCGGCGTGGAGGGCTCGGCCTATCTGGTCGGCGGTCTGGGCGTGAACTACCAGCGCGCCGACGGCATCGTGCTGGCCCCCATCCGCACCGGCGTCGGCCTGCGCCTCGGCGCCAACGTCGGCACCATGGCCTACAGCCGCCAGCGCAACCTTCTGCCGTTCTGACACCCGATTATCCCAAGGCGGCGCGGGGCGGCTGACCGGTCGTTGCGGACATTGGGTAGACGCTCCCTGACCAGCGCAGCGATCTGCGGCCGGTGCAAATCGCGACAGCTCGGTTAATCAAGGGCTTAGTCTTTTGAGTTATCAAGAATGCCCTTGGGAGGGGCATGTCTTGCGAAGTGTATTGTCGAGTTTACCCGACCACGATTCGTCGACGAAGCGGCTCTGGGCGTTAGGCATCTACGCTCTCACCCTTGGCGCCATATCTATCGGAGCGGTCGCTTGGACCAGCTTTGGATCGCTGACGGCGATCTGGCCGAGTAACGCGCTTATCCTGATCGCCCTGCTTCGCGGCCCGACGGACCGGGCGTGGAGGGTCAGCGTATCGGTCATCGCCTTCGTCGCCCTGACCGTCGCGATCCTCTCCGCGGGCGCTCCTCTTGTCGGAGCCGCGTATCTCGCGGCCACGAACATGGTTGAGGTCGGGTGCGCCCTGTTGTTGCTGAAAGCCTTTCGCCTCGGTCGCGAAGACCTGACGCGGCCGTGGGTGCTGATCGGCTTCATCGTCTGCTGCGCAATCATCGCCCCCGCGGCCGGAGCCAGCCTGGCTGCGCCTGCGGTGGCGTCGGTGGGTCGCGATTCCCTCGTACAGGCATGGTTGGACTACTGGGCCGCGGATGCACTGGGGATGGTCATTTTCGGGTCGCTCGGCCTTGTGACGACGAAGGAACACCTCAGCCGGATCTCCCTGCCGAGGGACTGGCTGCACGCAGGGTTTCTGCTTGCGGCCCTTGCCGGCGGCACGTTCCTCATCGTTCAGTGGGATGCACGCCAACTCGCGCTGCTCGCGCCGATCACGGTGTGGGCTACGCTTCGGTTCGGTCCCCTCGGCGCATCCGGATCGGTGTTGTGGACCTGCGTCGTCGCCGTCGCTCTGAACCTCCTCGGCCTCGGCACTGTCGGGGCAGGCGACCCCGATATTCGCACCGAGCTTTTTCAGCTGCAGGTCGGACTTGCGGTGCTGCCGTTGGTGACCTTGCCCGTAGCGGCGGTGCTTACGCAACGGGACAGGGCGGCGAGAGCGGCGCAGGCCGCGGACAGGGCCAAGTCAGCCTTCCTCGCAAACATGAGCCACGAAATCCGGACCCCGCTTAACGGCGTAGTGGCGCTCGCGGGGATGCTTGCCCGCGAAGTCACGGACCCGCGCCAGAAAGAGATGGCGGAAACCATCCAAACGTCAGGACAGGTGCTGGAACGTCTGCTGGCCGACATTCTGGACATTGCACGCATCGAGGCCGGCGCGGTCGAGATCGAGCGCGTTCCGTTTGACCCCGACGAAATCCTGAAATCCACCGTCGCCCTTCTGGGTCTGCAGGCGCAGGAGAAGGGCATCCGACTGACCGTGCGAACGACAGACTGTCCAGACGGTCCAAGGCTGGGCGATGCGCTCAGGGTCCGCCAGATTCTGAACAACCTCATCTCCAACGCCATCAAGTTTACCGACGTGGGAAGTGTGGACGTCGAACTGGTCGGGGACCCGGCGTCGATCACGATCGTCGTGCGAGATACGGGGGTCGGCTTTGACAAGGATGCTCAGGACCTCATCTTCGGCCGCTTTCATCAGGCTGACGGCTCGATCACGCGGCGCTTCGGCGGCAGCGGACTCGGGTTGGCCATCTCGCGTCACCTTGCAGAGGTGATGGGAGGACGACTTGACGCGACCAGTACTCCGGGCGTCGGCTCGACGTTCACAGCCGCTCTGCCGCTTCCGCTTGTGGGGACGCATGACGTGAATGTCGGCCGGGGCATCGACACGTACGACCCTCAAGTCGCGCCTCAACGAGCGGGTCCAGCACGTGCCCTTGTCGCCGACGACCACCCCACCAACCTGAAGGTGCTTGAGCTTATCCTCGAAGCTCAAGGCGTCGAAATGGTTGCGGCGACAAACGGCGCTGAAGCTGTCGAGGCCTTCATGCGCGAGGCGTTCGATGTCGTGCTGATGGATATGCAGATGCCCGTCATGGACGGGCTGGAGGCGATCCGGCGCATTCGCAGTCATGAGGCTGAAAATCAACTGCTGGCGGTGCCGATCGTCATGTTGACCGCCAACGCCTCGCCCGAGCATGAAGACGCCAGCCGCCTCGCAGGCTCCAACGCCTTCATGACAAAGCCGGTCAGCCCGGAGATGCTGCTGATGACTCTGTCGGCGTTGTCCGCCGACCGGGACGCCCTGTCGGGCGGCCGGTCGATCGCCGCGTAGCTCAGGATAGCGAGTATCCGCCTCGTCATTGAGGTTCCACGACGGCAAACCCGATTTTGCAACGATGCCGAACAGCATCGCTGAACTGGACTGCGCTTGATGGGCGCCGACAGCGGACGCGCCTCAGGTCCGCTCTGCGATCAACGCCTCCAGCCCCTCGCGCCAGGTCGGATACCTCGGCCGCCAGCCCAGTTCGGCCTTGGCGCGGGCGTTGGAGAGGCGTTTGGAGTCGCGGTAGAAGCGGCGCATGGCGTTCGAGACCGAGGGGTCGTCCAGATCGACCTCGTGCGGCAGGGGCAGGCCGAGGCGGCGGGCGGCTCCCTCGATGACGACATCGGCGGCCGCGGGCTCGTCGTCGCACAGGATGTAGGCGGCGCCCGGCCTCGGCCGCGCCATCGAGGCGAACAGGCCCGACACCGCGTCGTCGACATGGAGGCGGTTGAACACCTGCCCCGGCTTGCGCACCAGCCGCGCCGTGCCGTCCCTCAGCCGGTCGAGCGGCGACCGGCCCGGCCCGTACAGCGCCGGGAGGCGGAACAGCTGCACCGTCAGCCCCATGCCCCGACCGGCGTCCAGCCAATCGCGCTCGGCCCGCACTCGTCGCGCGCCTTCGAGGGTAGCGGCGTTGAGCTCGGAGTCCTCGAACGCCCAGCCGCCGCCCCGGTCGCCATAGACCGCGGTCGAGGAGACGTAGCCGATCCAGTCGGGCCACGAGCGCGAGGCCGTGATCGCCGGCGCCAGCGCCTTCAGGCCCGGGCATCCGGACGTCTCGGGCGGCGCCGTCACCAGCACGGCTGAGGACGCGGCCACGGTGGCGGTC
>DASRWP010000449.1:0-6003 GCA_035654535.1 Brevundimonas sp. | reverse complement strand
GGCGAGCCGCCGCTCGATCTCGACACGCCAGTGATGCCGGTCGCGGACACGGCGGCGCTCGAGGAGCGTGTCATCTCGGCCATCCGTCGCATGGGCGTCGATCCCAACGCCCTGCTCCCGCGGTCCCGTATCGAGGAAGCCGCCGAGGCCGTCGCCGGGCGCGACCCGGAGCGAGCGAGGCAGATCGTCCGGAGGGTCGCCCCGGCGGCGGTGCGCAGCGTCTCGCGTCGGGTTCTGACCGATCCCGACCTGCGGGCGGACGCCGAGGCCTTCGTCAGGGCGGTGTCGAGGGATCTCGGGGCCCGGGCCAAGTCGGGAGACGGCGCCGGCGTGCAGGGGCGACTGACCTCAGACGGCGGCCGGGCCTATATGCTTCTGGACGCGGCCATCGGCGATCTCGGATAGCGCCGACCGCTGATTCTATCTTGACGGTGGGAGCCCGATGCCGACACCGTCCGCCTCCACCACGCGCAACGAGGGTTCATGCCCGACATCGCCGAGCCCTCTGACGCCCGCCCCGCCATCGTCATCTGCGCCTATGACGCTGACGAGACGGGCTGGGATCCCGTCGAGGATCTGTCAGGCGAGCCTTGGAGTCCGCCCGGCGCCCGAACCGTGGCGGTCGAGGGGGGCGAGCCCCGGTCACTGGCCGCGACCCTGCAGACACACTTGCGGGATAACCGATGCCGCGCGCTGTTGCTCGTCGGCCGGACGCGCCGCAGTGCGGCGTTCCGGTTGCAGATACGATCGGAGCACCGACTGCTGGACGGAACCCGTCGGCTGTCCGGCGTCGACCCTTCCGTCGCGCGGGCGACCGCTCCGGCGGCGGAGATCATGCGCTCGCTAAGCGATGCGGGCCTGGCGATCGAGGCGACCTCAGAAGCCGAGGACGACGCGGGCAGCTACATTCTCTTCAGTGTGCTCTCCGGCCTTGCCGAGGGTCTCGACACCCCCGCCGTCGGCCTGCTCCGGGCCCCGGAAAACGAGCCTGCCGCGACGGTACAGCGAGCCGTCAAGGCCGCCGCGGAAGCCATGGCTCGTCATCTGTCGCCCTTGCCGCGCGCCCGCGCCAGCTGAGCCCGCAGGGGCAGGGCCGCCAGCAATCCGGCGGCCGCCATTCCCGCCATGGCCCAGTAGCCTCCCGCGCCATAACGGTCGTACAGCGGACCCGAAGCGGCGGTGGCAAGACCGATCAGGAGGCCGGCCGAGAGCACCGAAGCGAGCATCTGCGCCGCGGTCTGGCTGTCGCGAGGAGACAGCCGCTCGACAATCTGGATGCCGGCGAGGAAGGTGGCGGCGAAGGTCAGGGCGTGCAGCGCCTGAAGCGGCCACAGAAGCCAGAGCGGAGGCGCCATCGCCATGGCGCCCCAGCGGACTACGGCGATCGCCGCCCCTGCAGCCAGCAAGGGCCAAGGCCCGATGCCGACGCGGCGGCGCCAGGGCTCGAACAGCCACATCAGCGCGATCTCGCAAACGACGCCGAACGCCCAGAGCTGGCCGGTGACCGCCTCGGAAATCCCCTGAGCCTTCCACAGGATCGCGGAAAATCCGTACTGGAAGGCATGCGCCGCCTGAACCGCGCCGACGGCGAAGACGGCGGTGACGAATACAGGGTCGGCGGCAAGCTGGCCCAGCCCGCGGAACCGCTCCCGCCCTGACGCCCGCTCTCCATCCGCAACGGGTTCCGGGGGCAGCAACACTCCCGCGACGGCGGCCAGGGCGAGGGAGGCGGCCACCACCCAGACTATGACGGCGTCCACTGAAGCCGTCAGCAACAACACCCCGATGCCGATGTTGGCGGCGACGAAAGCGGCCGAACCCGCCCCACGCGGCAGAGCGAAGCTGAAACCAAGGCGACCCGACAGCCGGAGGTTCAACACATCAGTCAGCGGGACCAGAACGCCCATCGCGGTCGCTCCCACGAACCAGAAGGCGGCCTGGGGGAGGAAGCCGTCCACGACGCCCGCTCCGCCATAGCCCAGCGCCATCGCCAGCCCCAGCAAGGCGATCGGCGTGCGGCGAAACCTGAAGCCATCGGCCCATACCGCCAGCAGCGGCCCGGTGACCACTCGCGCCAGCATCGGCGCAGCCAGCACCACGCCGATCTCGGCTCCACTTAAGCCCTGGGCGCGAAACCACAGTCCTGCGAATGGAAGGCTGACCCCCGTGGCGCCGAAGAGCAACACATATTGCAAAGCCAGTCGCTGGGCGGCGGTCATTGATCCGGCAGTAGCAGACTCGCGGGTTTCTGTCGGCTAGCTTGCCCTCATGACAGGAGCACGCAGTCTCGCGGCGTTCGGCGCCCTGAACGGAGCTGTCGCCGTGGCCGTCGGCGCTTTCGCCGCGCACGGCGCCGAGGCTCCCGCGAAGGCGCTGCTGAGCACCGCCGGGCACTATCAGATGGTCCACGGACTTCTGGCCGTGGCCTGCGCGATCTGGCCCGGAGCTCCGAGATCGGTGAAAGCCGCCGGGTGGCTGGCCGCGATCGGTGGGCTGGTATTCGCGGCCGCGCTGTCGTCGATCGCACTGCTGGACCTTCGGGCCATGGGCGCGGTGGCTCCACTCGGCGGCGTACTGATGATCCTCGGCTGGCTGACGCTGGCGATTGGCGGCCTTCGCTCACCAAGCATCAACACCTGACAGGCACGAAAGAGACCCGATTCACCCTATGGCCTTCCCCGTGCCCCCTGCCCCGCGCCGCGACCTGTTTCCCGAGATCGAGCCCTACGCCACCGGCTTCATGCCGACCGGTGGGGTTCACGAAATTTACTACGAGGAGTGCGGCAACCCTCAGGGCTTGCCAGTGGTGGTGCTGCACGGCGGTCCTGGCGGCGCAGTCAATCCAGGCATGCGGCGCTATTTCGATCCCGCAAGTTATCGGATCGTCCTGTTCGACCAGCGGGGTTGCGGCATAAGCAAGCCCAACGCCTCGCTCGAGGACAACACCACCTGGACCTTGATCGAGGACATAGAACGGCTGCGGGAACAGCTCGGGATCGACCGCTGGGTCGTGTTCGGGGGCAGCTGGGGCTCGACCCTGTCCATGGCCTACGCCATCACCCATCCCGAGCGCGTGCAGGCGCTGCTGCTGCGGGGAATCTTCCTGCTGACGAAGCCGGAGCTGCACTGGTTCTATCAGGACGGCGCCTCGAACATCTTCCCCGACGCGTGGGAACGGTTCGTAGAGCCGATTCCGGAGGACGAGCGTCACGACCTCATGGGCGCCTATTACAAGCGGCTGACGGGAGGCGATCAAGCCGAGCGCGAGCGCTGCGCCGTCGCCTGGTCAAGCTGGGAGGGCGAGACGGTCAGCGTCGAAGGCCCCGACGCCCGGCCCGAGAAGTTCGCTGAACCCGACTTCGCCGTGGCCTTCGCCCGGATCGAATGCTGGTACTTCATGAACGGCGGTTTCTTCCCGGAGGAAGGCTGGCTGCTCAAGAATATCGGCCGCATCCGGCACATCCCCTGCTGGATCGCGCAGGGCCGCTTCGACGTCGTTACCCCGATCACCAGCGCGTGGGCGCTGCATCGCGCATGGCCCGAAGCGAAGCTGGACATCGTCAAGGACGCCGGCCACGCCTCCAGCGAGCCCGGCATCGTCGACAGCCTTGTTCGGGCCACAGACTGGGCGGCTGCGCTCTAGGCACGAGGCAGCAGGCCGGAGGCAGGAGATGTCAGAGCGCCTCCGCCCCTCTGCAAACATCCTGCCGTCTGCTGCCTGCTGCCCGCTGCCTCATTTCGGATTGGTCTTCTCGACCAGTTCCGACAGCTGAAAGCCGATCCGGCGAGCGGGGCGTTCCTCGGGCTTCTTGCGCGCGTCCAGCAGGACGTTGATCTGGCCATAGTGCTGGATCAGCCGAACCGGCTTTCCGTCCGCGTTCTTGCCCAAGAACATTATGAAGTCCGGGCCCCAGAAGCCGACGTCCTCGATCGACATGGTCCCGTCGCCCGGCAGGCCGACGATACGCGCGCCGACCTCCTCGTCCTTGTCGAGGCCCTTCTCGAAGTCCTCGATCAGCTTGGACAGACGGACAAAGGCCCATTCCGCCGGGTTCTCGCGCATGCGGACGCCGTCGGTGAGCGCAGCCTGCTGTTCGGGCGTCGCGGAAGGAAGAACGGGCTCGGGACAGGGAACGTCGCCGCAATCGGAGAACATCGAGGCGGGCGCCACGACCGGTGCGTCTGCGGAAGCTTTCTTGGTCATGCTCGACCGTAACGCACCCGATGCCGAAAAGGACAGACCGCTGCGTTTGGGATCGCTAGAGCAGCCCCCGCCCTTTCGGCAGTTCGGCATAGCGATGCACGCGGGTCGAAAGGATCAAACCGAAGCCGAACATCACTGTCATCATCGAGGAGCCGCCGTAGGACAAGAGCGGCATCGGCACCCCCACGACGGGCGCCAATCCCATGACCATGGCCCCGTTGATCAGGACGAACAGGGCGAAGAAGGCGGTCATGCCCGCCGCCGCGATCCGGCCGAAATGGCTATGGGCCAGCGAGGCGATCCTGAGCGAGATCAGGATGATGGCGATGTAACAGACGACCATGGTGAAGGAGCCGACGAAGCCGAACTCCTCCGCGACGGTCGAAAAGATGAAGTCGGTGTGGCGCTCGGGCAGGAATTCCAGCTGGCTCTGGCTGCCGAGTCCGTAGCCCTTGCCCAGCAGACCTCCGGAGCCGAGAGCGATCTTCGACTGGATGATGTTGTAACCGGTGCCGGAAGGGTCCGATTCCGGGCTGAGGAAGGTCAGCACCCGGTTCCGCTGATACTCGTGCATGCCGAACATGACGAACGGCGGGACGGTCACGATTCCTGCGAGCGCCCCTGTGGCGATCACCCGCCAGCTGAGGCCTGCGACGACCATCATGGCGCCTCCGGTCAGGCCGATGATCATGGCCGACCCGAGGTCCGGCTGCTTGGCCACGAGGATGAACGGGAGTCCGATCATCCCTGCCGGCACCAGCAGCTTCCATGACCACCGCGCATCCTCGGCCGTATGGTTGTGGTACCAGCGCGCCAGCGCCAGAACGAGGCCCAGCTTCATGAACTCCGCCGGTTGAATGCGGGTGAAGCCGAGGTTCAGCCAGTTCTTCGCGCCCCCGGCGGTGTAGCCCATCGGGGTGAACTCGATCATGAGCACCAGCAGCAGCAGCAGGCCGTAGAGCGGGTACGCCCCGCGGAACCACCACTTCGGATGCACCATGGCGAGGGCGAGCATGACGACCAGCAGGGCGCCGAACCGGATCAGATGCTTGATCGCCCAAGGCTGCCACTGACCACCGGCGATCGAGTACAGCATCGCTGTCCCGACCATGGCGATCACGGCGATCAGGCCGATCAGCCGCCAGTCGAGCTCGGCGATCTTGGTCGAGAGACGGTCGCGCTCGCCCGGCCGGGTCAGGGCAGAGGCCGTCACTGCGGCGGGTCCGTTCGTGGCGGCGTGGGCCGCGCGGCCTCGGCCTCGGCTCCGGCAGGCGCCGCGGCGCCCAGCTCGTTCGCCGCGTGCGCCCCGGGATCTTCGGTTTCGGTGAAACCGGACTGCTCGATGCGGGCGCGGATTTCCGGATCCTTGAGGAGGGCGACCTTCATCACCTCGCGGGCCCGGGGCGCGCCCGCGGTGCCGCCGCCCATGCCGCCGTGCTGAACGATGACCGAGACGGCGTAGCGGGGATTGTCGATCGGCGCATAGGCGATGAACAGGTTATGGTCCTTCTGGGCCCACGGGCGGCCTGCGCCCTTGCGCGAACCGGCGCCGTAATTCCGCGCCTGCGCGGTGCCGGTCTTGCCCGCCATCCGAACCGCGCCCAACCCCAGCTGGCTGTTGCGGAAGCCGGTGCCTCCGACGTCGGTCACGCGGTTCATGCCCTCACGCAGGACAGCAAGCATCTCAGGATCATAGGGAAGATTGGTGACGCTGCCCGCGGGCGGCTGTTCCTGACCGCCGATGGACTTCACCAGTCGGGGCATGACCGCCTGCCGACCATTGGCGAGGCGGGCGGTAT
>DASRWP010000448.1:0-3308 GCA_035654535.1 Brevundimonas sp. | reverse complement strand
CAGCCCGCCCGAACTGCCCGTACTCCCGGCGCCAGGTCTCGACCTGCCCCTCGTCCCAGCCCGCAGCGCGATAGTGGGCTGCGCCCGCTTCCGGGGCGGGCTGGCCGGTGTCCGCCAGCAGCATCCGGCCGGTGACGTATTCCAGCCGTGTCATCACGAGGGGCGCCGCGAACCGATCGCACAGCCACCCGGCCAGCCCGATGTGATCGGGATGCATGTGGGTGCAGACGACGCGCGTCACCGGCCGTCCGCCGAGGGGGCGGGCCAGCAGCGCCTCCCAACGCTCGCGTGAGTCAGGGATGTTCAGGCCGGCGTCGACGATGACCCAGCCATCGCCGTCCTCGACGGCATAGACATTGATATGGTTGAGGGCGATCGGCATGGACAGCCGCATCCACAGAACACCGGGCGCGACCGCGACGGCTTCGTCCCGCGCGGGCGGGTTCGCGAACGGATAGACAAGGCCACGCGAATGTCGCGCGTCCTCCATCTGCAGCGGATCGACGCCGTCGGCCAAGTCCGTCTCCAATCGAAACTCATGTCTTGTTACGCCAGTAGACAGCCCTCCGTCCAGCCTCGCGGTGTCGTGCCTTGACCCGGCCACATCCCGCCGCCAAGGGTTCGCCAACCATGTCTCATCTCTGGAGTGTTCTGGTGTTTCACAGAAAGCTGCTCACGCTGACGGGGGGAGCCCTCGCGCTGGCCCTGTTCACGGCACAACCCGCCCTCGCCCAGGAAGGCTACCCTGAAGGCCCGGGCGTGCGGACCGGCTCTGAGGAGGCTTCGGGCACGGTCAATGGAGAGCGGGTCCAGCCCGGCCGTCTGACCGGCCGCGAGCAGCCGGCGCCGCGCAACAACCGTCAGCAGCGTCCCGCTCCGGCGGCTCCCGTCGCTCCGACTCCGGAAGAGCTCAAGGCCGCCGCCCAGGTGCAGGCCACGGCCGCCGGCCTCGAGTGCCAGGTGACCGAGGCGGCCAGCCTCGGTGTCACGGCCGAGCAGGCCCGCACCTTCGAAGCGGCCTGCGCCTCGGGTCCCGGCTACATCCTGGTTGCGTCGACCCCGCCCCAGACCTTCAACTGCCTTGAGCTCGCGGGCAGCGCCGCGACCGCACGGGCTCTGGATCCCGCCGCCGACGTCGGCCAGCAGTGCGTCCTGCCGGCCAACCAGAACGGTCTGGCCGTGATCGGCGAATGGGCGCGCAGTCAGGGCGTCGCCTGCACGGTCGACGAGGCGATCGCGATCGGCAAGAGCGACGACAACAACGTCGTCTACGAAATCGGTTGCGCCGGAGCCGACGGCTACTGGCTCGAGAAGGTCGGGACCGGCTGGAAGCTGCAGGACTGTCTTCAGGTCGCCTCCGTTGGAGGAACCTGCCGGTTCACCACGGGCCAGGAACAGGCCGAGGGCTTCAGGGCCAAGCTCGCCGGCACCGAGGCCGCCGCCTGCGACATCGCCCAAGTTCGCCTGATGGGTCAGAACGCCAACGGCCGCTTCTACGAAGCGAAATGCTCAGCCGAGGGACAGGGCTACATCGCTCGCCTGAACAACGAAGGCGTGACGCAGCAGATCTATCCCTGCGCCACCGCCCAGCGCATCGGCGGCGGCTGCACCCTGACGCCGGCCCCGGCCGCGGCTCCTGCCGCTGAGTAGGCTTCCCCGCCAATCCCACTGAACGACGCCCCGCGGTACGCCGTGGGGCGTTTTTCGTTTCGAAGACGCCGCTTCACAGACCGGGCCGACACGCCTTACTCATGGCTCCATGCGCATCGCCACCTGGAACGTGAACTCGGTCAACGCCCGCCTGCCGACGGTGCTCGCGTGGCTGGAGACGGCCCAGCCCGACGTGGTCGGCTTCCAGGAGATCAAATGCCTGGACGAGAAATTCCCGCGCGAGGCCTTCGAATCGCTCGGCTATAACGTCGAGACCAACGGGCAGAAGACCTACAACGGCGTCGCCCTGCTTTCGAAATACCCGCTTTCGGACGTCCGGCGCGGCCTGCCGGGCGTCGACGCTTCGGGCTTCGAGGCTGACTTCGAACAGGCCCGCTACATCGAAGCCGTGATCGAGGCCCGCCGGCCGGTCCGCGTCGGATGCCTTTATCTGCCCAACGGCAATCCCATCGGGACCGAGAAGTTCGCCTACAAGCTGGCGTGGATGGACCGGCTTCAGGCCCATGCGCGAGATTTACTGGCGCAGGAAGAGGCGTTCACCCTGTGCGGCGACTACAACGTCATTCCGACGCCGGATGACGCCCGCAACCCCTCGGCCTGGACGACCGACGCCCTGTTCCAGCCTGAGAGCCGCGCCGCCTTCCGCGCCCTGCAGGGTCTCGGCCTCTACGAAGCTGGCGCGCTCGGCAAACAGCCGCCGGGAAGCTACACCTTCTGGGACTATCAGGCCGGCGCCTGGCAGCGCGACCACGGCATCCGCATCGACTTCCACCTTCTATCGCCACAGGCGGCCGACCGCTTCCGGGGCGTCGAGACCCATCGCGACGCCCGCGACATGGACAAGCCTTCGGACCACGTCCCCGTCGTCGTCGATCTGGAGGACTGACGGTGGCCGAGGCGCTCCGGGTCATCCTGCTCGTTGCGCTGGCGGCGGCGGCCCTGACCACCGCGGCGCTGGTGCTGGCGTGGTGGATGGAGCCGGTGCGGCGGCTGAAACGCACCCTGATCAAGTCGCTCGGCGTGGCCCCGGAGGCCGAGGCCCTGTCCCCCGCCGAAGGCCGCGCCGCAGGGCTCGACTTCGACGGCGCGCAGATCGCCGTGCTGTGGAACCGGGGCGGCTCGGGTCTGGTCTACGCCTTCGACGAGATCGAGGGCGGCGAGATCATCGTCGACGGCCACGTCGTCGCGCGGGTGCGGCGCGGAGAAGTCCGCAAGGCGCTGGACGTGCTTGTCCCCGACGCCGAGCAGGTCACCCTGCGCCTGCTGTTCGCCGACGCCCGTCATCCCGAGTTCGAGCTCGCCCTGTGGGATTCCAGCCTGCCCGTCCAGACCGGCTCCCCCGGCGAGGCCCTGCGCCTCGGCCGCCGCTGGCTGTCGCATCTCGAGGCGCTGTTGAAGGGTTGACCCCGATCCGATCATCCCGGCGAAAGCCGGGACCCAGTTCTTTGGGTGATGGGAAGATCCGTACGGCCCACCGCACGTAATCCTGAAACCCCGGCGCCTCGCTGGACGGCACTGGGTCCCGGCTTTCGCCGGGATGAACGGAGGTTGGGGATTTCAAGGCCTTCCGCCTCCGCCGCCAGACGGCTAGAACGCCCCATCCTGTGACCCGAGTACCCCGGAGCGCCCCGTGGCCC
>DASRWP010000447.1:0-4448 GCA_035654535.1 Brevundimonas sp. | reverse complement strand
GGACATGGTGGCCGGGCGCGACCTGCCGCCCGAATACGAAGACCTGAAGGCCGAGCTGGCCCGGCTGGACCGCGTCCACGCCGACTGGAGCGCGGAGCAGGCGGCGCTGTATCCTGCGGCGGGTGCGGAGGCGTCTGCATGACCCCGCCCCGCCTGCGCCGCCGGGTCGCCAATGTCAGGGTCGCCAATGTCAGGGTCGCCAATGTCAGGGTCGACAGTATCGGAAAGACCGGTTTTCGCGATTTTCCGCAGGTCCGGCCTTCCCGACCCTTCGCGGGGTCGAGCGAGGCCGCGCCCGCCGCTTTCGCCCCGCCGCGCCGGGGGCTACAGCGGGGCATGACCGGCCGCCCCTTTCCGACCCCGTCCGACCCTCGGGCCGCCCTCGCCCTCCCGGTGCTGATCGTCTCGGCGGCGGTGCTGGGGCTGGCCCCGATCCTGGTGCGGTTCGCCGACACCGGCGCGGCGGCCGCGGGCTTCTGGCGCTTCGCCTTCGCCCTGCCGCTGCTGCTCCTGCTGACCGCGCGGCGGGGCAGGGACGGCGAGCGCGGTGTGGGGCGGCCGACCAAATGGATGGGTCTGGCGGCGCTGTTCTTCGTGCTGGACCTGTCGTTCTGGCACTACAGCATCGCCATGACCTCGGTGGCCAACGCCACGGTCCTGACCAACCTGACGCCGGTGGTGGTGACGCTGGTCGCCTGGCTGCTGCTGCGCGAGCGGCCGCGGGCGCTGTTCGTCGTGGCGCTGGCCGTGGCGGTGGCCGGGGCGCTGGCGATGTCGATGGGGGCGGACGGGCGGCAGGGCTCGAACCCCCGTCTGGGCGACGTCTTCGCCCTCGTTACGGCGCTCTGGTACGCGGGCTACTTCCTCGTCGTGAAGCAGGCGCGGGCCGAGAGCTCGGCGGGCCGGATCATGCTGTGGTCGACCGCGCTGGGCGCGCCGCTGCTGCTGGCCGTGGCGGTGGTGCTGCGCGAGCCGCTGTGGCCGGGTTCGCCCGGCGGCTGGGCCGCCTGCGCCGGGCTCGGGCTGGTGCATGTGGCGGGGCAGGGGGGCGTGGCCTGGTCGCTGGGTCGGCTGCCCGCGGCCCTGACCTCGGTCACCGTCCTGCTGCAGCCGGTGGTGGCCGCGATCCTCGGCTGGATCCTGTTCGCCGAGCACATGACCGCGCCCCAGCTCGCCGGCGGCGCCGCCGTGCTGGCCGGGGTGGTGCTGGCGCAGTGGTCGTCAAGCCGCGTCGGATCGGGAGGTCCCGGAGGGCCGACGACCGCGGCCGCTGAACGAAGAAGGGCGCGGAAGCCGAAGCCGCCGCGCCCTCTCCGTGATCGTGTCAGCCTTGGGTTCAGAGAACCTTCAGGTCGATCGCCGAGGTCTTGCCGCGCTGGGATTCCAGCTCATATTCGACCTTGGCGTTCTCATCGAGGCCCTGAAGGCCCGCCTTCTGAACCGCGGTGATGTGGACGAAAACGTCCTGTCCGCCGCCCTCGGGCTGGATGAAGCCGAAACCCTTGGTCGGGTTGAACCACTTGACCGTGCCGGTCGCCATTTTGCGTCTCCTGAACGCGCTTTCCAGGCAGACGCCCCTCGAGGGGCGCCCGTCAGTCCATCTGGACGGCTCGATCAGGCGAAGGAGCTGGCGCGGGGTTGGAGGCCGCGCGAAATCCGGACTGCGGCGATGTTTTCTCCCGCAAATCCGGGACGGTCAACCGCAAACGAATCAGCGCACGGTGAACGACGTTCAGTCGCACAGGCCCAGCGCATCGCGCCGCGCCGCCCCGTCCAGATGCAGGTGGTTGGCGTGGGCCGCGTTGTAGTCGGGCGACAGCGTCGTCCCGAACGCCCGGCAGGCGCCGTCGCGGATCCGCTTCAGGAAGGTCGATCCCTCCGGACCCGCCGGTCCCGTTCCGTTCCAGTCGGCCAGCACCGAGACCTTGCGGCCGTCCGCCAGCGTCATGCCGCCGATGTCGAGGGCGTTGGCGCGGGCGTGCTCGCTGGGCTTCGCATCGGTGGCCGTCTGGCCGTAGACGCGGCGGCAGGCGTAGGTGCCGACCTCGGTGACCTGCTTCACGCGGCTGCCGAACGCCGCCTGCGCCGCCGGCTGCATCACCTGCCGGTCCCACAGGACATAGCGCACCGCCAACGGGCACTGCATGACAGGAGTTCCGGCCAGCGGCGTGACCGCCCCGCCGGTAATCCGCACCGCGCCGTGGACGACGCAGAAGCCGCCGTCGTTCGTGTCCTCGGCCCGTTCGACGGTGACGCCGGCGTCGCGCAGCACCTGCATACAGGCCTCAGTGCTGGCCTCCACGATCTCCGGGGCGGCGCTGCGGGGCACCTCGAACTGCTTCACCTTGGCTGTGGTCGCCACGCCCAGCGGGCGGCTGAGATCCAACGGCTTCCACACCAGGTCCTGCGGCGGCACGAAGGCGTTGACCAGCGCGAACATCGCGCAGACCCCAAGCGTCAGCTCCCACAGCAGGTTCCAGAAATCGGCGAAGTCGCGCTTCATGCGTGCAGTGTCGGCTGGACCGCCCCGCAAGGCAATCGACGCCTTGCTCTGTTGCCGCGCCCCGTGTGCGCGCCCATGATGGCGCGATGAGCAAGACCGCTGACTACGACACCGAACTGGCGCGCCTGCAGCTGCGGCTGGTCGAGGCCCAGGCGTGGGCCATAGAGAAGGGGGTGCGGACCCTCATTCTGTTCGAGGGCCGCGACGCGGCGGGCAAGGACGGTTCGATCCGGCGTGTGACCGAATTCATGTCCTCGCGGCAGACGCGGGTGATCGCCCTGTCCAAGCCCAGCGAGCGCGAGGCCAGCCAGTGGTATTTCCAGCGCTATGCGCCGTATCTCCCCGCGGCCGGCGAAACGGTCCTGTTCAACCGCTCCTGGTACAACCGGGCCGGGGTCGAGACGGTGATGGAGTTCTGCACCCCCGAGCAGTACGAGCGCTTCCTGAAGGACGCCCCGCGCTTCGAGCGGATGCTGACAGACGACGGCGTCCTGCTGATCAAGCTGTGGTTCGACATTTCCAAGGACGAGCAGGCGGATCGCCTGCGCGAACGGGTCGAGGACCCGATGAAGCAGTTCAAGGTCTCCCCGTTGGACGCTGAAGCGCAGAAGCGCTGGGACGCCTACTCGGCGGCGCGGGACCGTATGCTGAAAGAGACCCACACGAGCTATGCCCCCTGGACGGTCATCGCCACCGACCACAAGAAGACGGCGCGGCTGAACGTCATCCGTCACATCCTGAACCGGCTCGGCGCCCCCGGTCCGGAGGAGCCGACCGACAAGGACGTCGTGATCCCGGGCGACAAGGCGCCGGGGCGGCTCTCGGCCTAGAAGCCGAGCTCCGCTCGCAAGTCGGCCGCACTCAGTCCGGCGGCGCGGATTTCCCCAAGCGTGACAGAGCGGTCGCGCTTGGCGTAGCGCCGGCCGTCGGGGCCCGCCAGCAGGCGATGATGACGGTACACGGGCGTCGGCCAGCCCATCAGCGTCTGGAGCAGGACCTGAATGTGAGCCGCCTCGAACAGATCATGGCCGCGGATCACATGGGTGATCCCCTGCAGCGCGTCGTCGTGGGTCACCGCGACGTGGTAGGCCGCGCCCGCGTCCTTGCGCGCAAGCACCACATCGCCCGCCGTTTCCGGCCGCGCCGGGATCAGGCCGCGTTCGCCATCCGGGCCCTCGCCTTGCTCGACGAACGAGAGCGCCCCCCAAGCGAGCGCGCCCAGCTCATCGCGCGCCCGATCGAGTGACAGCCGCCATGCGAAGGGACGGTCCGCGGCGAGCAGGGCGGCTTCTTCGTCAGGCGCATGCGGCCCTGGCTGGACGGCGTCGGCCGGGCCGTGGGGCGCGTTACCGATCACGTCGACCACCTCCCTGCGGGTGCGGAAACAGCGATAGAGCAGGCCGCGGCGTTCAAGCGCCTCGACCACGCCTGCGTATTCGGACAGGTGATCCGACTGACGCCGGACCGGTTGCTCCCAATCCAGTCCCAGCCAAACCAGATCCTCAAGGATGGCCGCCTCGTACTCGCGTTTGCAGCGGGTCGGATCGATGTCTTCGATCCGCAGCAGGAACCGACCACCCGCGTTTCGCGCCGCGCGCTCGGCCGACAGGGCCGCGAAGGCATGCCCCCGGTGCAGGCGGCCGGTCGGCGACGGCGCGAAGCGCGTTACGAACATGGTCAAAGTCGCTTAAGCGCCCCGACCCGCTCGGCGTCGGCGACCACCTGCCGGACCACGTCCTCGGAAACGAACTCAAGCGCGCCGATCATCGTTTCGAGGGTGAACTCGGGCTGCGACAGCGCCCATTCGAGCGCCACCCGCGCCGTTCCGCCGGGCATCGGCGGTATCAGCCCCGTAGGACGGAAGCGGGTGACGCCGATCCGCTGGGGGAGGGTGAAGGCGACAGGACGCTCGATCGACTGTTGCTGGGTCATCGCGACCTCATCG
>DASRWP010000446.1:0-3156 GCA_035654535.1 Brevundimonas sp. | reverse complement strand
GCCGCAAGTTCAAGCACTGCCACGGAAGTCTCGTTTAGGGCGCTAAGGCGCGTGACGCGGTCGGCCCTCTGCTTGAGCGCATCGTCGGGCGCTAGTGCTCGCCGCGCGTCCCGGCTTCCGCGGTGATGACGGGGCTCGCTGCTTGAGCGCGGGATAAGGGGCCGCTATCGACCGTCGGTGTTCGTCACGGACGGGAGAGACTGATGGCCGCCCGCAAGGACCTGTTCTCCCGCGCACTCTCCCTCGACCCGGAGCGGCTGCATTTCGCAGCCCATAGCCACCACCTCTGGCCGGATGCCAGTTTCGACGGCCAGGTCAGGGCGTGGGTCGAGGCGAACCGGTTCGCGGACCGCAAGTGGGACCTGATCTTCGGCGAGGTCATCCCGGAGGCGCAGGCGCATGTGGCGCGCGAGCTGAACCTGCCCGACCCGAACACGGTGGTGTTCGCGCCCAACACCCACGACCTGCTGCTGCGGATCGTCTCGGGGATTGAGCGCAAGCCGGCTCGCATCCTGTCGACGGATGGCGAGTTCCACTCGTTCCGGCGGCAGGGCGAGCGCTGGGAAGAGGCCGGAGAGGCGGTCATTACCCGCGTGCCGCTGGAGCCGTTCGAGACGTTCGGCGAGCGGTTCGTGGCAGCCGCGGGCGGCGGCGGCTTCGACCTGATCGTGGTCAGCCAGGTATTCTTCCGCACCGGGCAGGTGTTCGACCGGATCGCCGATCTGGCGGCGCTGGCGGACCCGGCGGGCCCGTGGGTGGTGATCGACGGCTATCACGGCTTCATGGCGACGCCGACGGACCTGTCGGCGGTGGCGGACCGGATCTTCTATCTGGCCGGCGGCTATAAATACGCGATGTCGGGCGAGGGCGTCTGCTTCCTGCACGCGCCGGACGGGTTCTGCCCGCGCCCGGTGATCACAGGCTGGTTCGCCGAGTTCGGTGACCTGTCCGGCCCGCCGGGCGGGGTGCAGTACCGCGCCGATGGCGGGCGCTTCTGGGGCGCGACCTTCGACGTGTCGCCGCTGTACCGGTTCAACGCAGTGCGCGGGATGCTGGACGAGGCGGGTCTGGGGACCGCGGAGATCGCCGACCACGCGCGGCGTTTGATGACCCGCTTCGAAGGGGCGGTCCGCGCGGGCGAGGCGGGCGGTCTGGCCGACGCGACGCTGATCAACCCGGTCTCTGACGAGACGGACCGGGCGCGGTTCCTCGCCTTCCGGCACGAGCGGGCGCCGGTCTGGAAGCAACGGCTGCTGGACGCCGGGGTCGTCACCGACGTGCGCGACGACGTCATCCGGTTCGGCTTCGGCCTCTATCAGGACGATCAGGACGTCGACCGGTTGATCGAGGTCTGCGGGCGCGTGCTGTAGCCGTCAGAAGAAGGTGGCGTCGTCCTGCTGCTTCGGCTGCGGCGCGTTCTTCACGGGAGGAGGCGTCGCGGGACGCTGGGCCGGACGGGCGGCGGGGGCGGCGCCCGGCGCCACGCCGGTAGCGGCCCCGGGGACCGGCGCGGCCTGGCCGGGCGTCGGAGCAACGGAAGGCAGCGCGGGATAGGGCAGGCTGTCGGGTGCGGGAGTCCCGGGCGCGGGCGCGAGGGGTTCCTGGGCCACCACGGACGGATCGACGCGGTCGGGCGCCCCGAGATCGTCACGCACGAACGGCCACGATCGAGGGTCGGTGCAGGCGCAGGCCTTCATAAAGCCCTGCGGATCGCGCCAGATAACCAGCGGATAGCCGACCTGCAGCCCATTGCCGCCGAGCTGCTCGCCCAGATTGTCGGCGAAGGCGCGACCCGCCTCGACCACGGCCGCGCGGGCCAGGCTGCCGTCGGACGCGGGCAGCCCCGCGGCGGTCCAGTTGGCGACGGGCGTGGCGGCCCAGCGCTGGTAGAGGGTCCAGTCGCGGGTCAGCCAGAGCTCGGCCACCGTGGCGCGCTCGGCGGCGGTCGATCGCGCCAGCCCCTCGCGGTCCGCCCGGGCGAACAGGATGAAGCGGATTTCCTGACCGGCGGCGCGCAGCTTGGGCGCCTCTTCCCGCGCGTACCGCTGCATGGCGTTCGAGTCGCGGTAACCAATGACGTACAGCGGCCGGCCGCCGCCGGCGTCCGACACCCACGACGCCTCGTCCAGCAGCCGCTGGATGGCGGCCTGATCGCGGGTTACGGTCACGGGCTGGAACCGGGCGTAATAGTGCTGATAGGCCCAGAAGCCGCCGACGGCGAGTACGAGGCCGAGGACGACGATCAGCCCCGACCAGATCAGAAAGCGACGCATGCGACAGGCGCTCCAGCTTCACGGTTAGGAGACGGTAACGCCTATGACGGAAAACGGTTGTGCCGAACACCCGTCACCCTGGGTGATTCAGAGCCGCCTGCAGTCGCCGTTGACAATTTCCATCCGATAGATCGCCGTGCGGCCATCCCGCTCGCTGTTGTAATAGAGGAGGCGCCCGTCGGGTGACCACGAGGCATAGGCGTCCTTCGCAGGATGGGACGTCAGCCTACGGATGCCGCCGCCATCTGGCGTCATCAAATAAATATCTGTGTGGCCCACCTCCGCGTCACGATCGCTGGAAAAGGCCAACAAGGCCCCGTCCGGCGACATGGCCGGGTAGCTTTCCTCGCGAGACGTTCTGGCGACGGGTTCTGTCACGCCGGTCGCGACCGTCAGGCGCATGACATCGTAGTCCGCGCCGGCGACCTGCCGATGGAAAAACACGCTGGAGGCGTCACCGAACATCTGCCCGTGCGCTTCATAGGCCGGGTCATCGGTCAGGCGGGTCAAGTCACCCGACCCGCGATCGACGCGGTACATGTCCGAACCGCCGGAGCGAAAGCTGTTGAACAGGATGAAAGCGCCGTCTCGCGAATATGTCGGCAACCAGTCCCACTGAGGGCTTGAGGCGACAGTGACGCGGCCGCCGCTGGCCAGATCATATTCCACGATCTCGGTGAGCAGCCCGGGCGATCCGGAATATGAGCCGACCACGAGGGTCCGGCCATCCGGAGAGAAGCTGCCCGAGTTGTTGAGCTGCAACGCTCGCCGGTCGCCGGTCTCCAGGTCGAGCAGAAAGGCTCCTCGTTCGACAGGCCGCCCAGAGCTTTCCCAACCTACGGCCAGATGACGTCCGTCTGGCGACGCGCCGTGGAACTGATGG
>DASRWP010000445.1:0-3031 GCA_035654535.1 Brevundimonas sp. | reverse complement strand
AGTCCGGCCGCCTTGAGCTGGCGAACGAAGCGTTCGACCTATCTCGTGCGGTGCAGGAGGCAGCCCAACTCTACGAAGCCGCGGCCGAGGAAAAGGGCCTCCAGTTCTTCGTCGATATCGCGGTCGAGGCGGACCGTTGGGTCGAAGGCGATCTGGTGCGACTGAAACAGATTCTGACCAATCTGGTCTCGAACGCCGTCAAATTCACCAGCCAGGGCTTCGTCAGCCTGACCGCCGGCGCCGGCCCGGTGCGGGCGAGCGGTCCGACCCTGCGCTTCACGGTCGAGGACACCGGCATCGGTTTTGACAACGCGACCCGCGACCGCCTGTTCAGCCGCTTCGAGCAGGCGGATGGCGGCATCACACGTCAGTTCGGCGGCTCAGGTCTCGGTCTGGCGATCTCACGTCAGCTGGCCGAGATGATGGGGGGTGAACTCGATTGCGAAAGCGAGCCCGGGGGCGGGTCGGCGTTCATCCTGACCATACCCTTCGTCGCCGTCGAAGCGCCCGCGGCTTCGGCCGCCGTGGTGGATCAGAGCCACGCCAGCGCCGACGCTCTGCGGGTCCTCGTCGCCGACGATCATCCGGTCAATCGCAAGGTCGTCGAAATGATCCTCGCCGAGGTCGGAGCCGAACTGACCATGGTTGAAAACGGTGTCGAGGCGCTTCACGCCTGCCGGGACGGCGACTTCGATCTGATCCTCATGGACATGCAGATGCCCTTGATGGACGGGCTCACCGCCACCCGGGAGATCCGCCTGCACGAGGCGGCGCTGGGTCTGGAGCGTACGCCGATCGTCATGCTGACCGCCAACGCCCTAGCCGAACATATCGCCGCGACCGAGGCCGCAGGTGCGGACCGCCATCTCGCCAAGCCGTTCGAGGCGGGTGACCTGCTGGGCATTATCGACGGCTTGCCGCGCCGCCCGGCGGCCGCCATCGCCGCCTGACGGCTACTCGTAGCCGTGCGCGGCCTCGTTGATCACCTGTGAGGGCATCGACGAGAAGTCCACGGCCACCGGGCGCCCGGCTTTGGCCTGAAGCGTCTTGATCACATGTTCCAGCCGGCGACGGACCTCGCGTTCGGCCTCGGCGCCGGTCTCGAGACTCAAGGGGGCCAGGCAGAAGTCGATGATGGCCTGCGGGCGTGTCAGCGGTTCCATGTCTTACTCCTGTTCATTCGGCGGCGACGAACTGCGCCGTTTCGGTGGAATCCTTGAGCGCGGTGGTCGAGGACTGGCCGTTCGAGATGACCGTCGCGACCTGATCGAAATAACCGGTGCCGACCTCTCGCTGGTGCCGGGTGGCGGTGTAGCCCGCCGCCTCGTTGGCGAACTCGCGCTGCTGCAGCTCCGAATAGGCCGCCATGCCGCGGTCGCGGTAGCCGTCCGCCAGCTCGAACATCGAGTTGTTCAGCGCATGGAACCCGGCGAGCGTGACGAACTGGAACTTGTAGCCCATCGCCCCCAGCTCACGCTGGAACTTCGCGATCGTCGCGTCGTCCAGTTTGGCCTTCCAGTTGAACGAGGGTGAACAGTTGTAGGCCAGCAACTTGCCCGGATGCTCCCGGTGCACGGCCTCGGCGAACCGCCGGGCGTCGTCGAGGTCGGGATGGGACGTCTCCCACCAAAGCACATCGGCGTAGCGGGCGTAGGCCAGACCCCGCGCGATGCAGTGGTCGAGCCCGGAGCCCGCCTTCAGCCGGAAAAATCCTTCCGGCGTCCGGCTGTCTCTCTCGATGAAGGGGTGGTCACGCTGGTCCACGTCGGACGTGATCAGCTGGGCGCTCTCCGCGTCCGTGCGGGCCACGGTCAGCGTTGGCGTGCCCATCACGTCGGCGGCCAGCCGCGCCGCGACGAGGTTGCGTTCGTGGGCCTGCGTCGGGATCAGCACCTTGCCGCCGAGGTGGCCGCACTTCTTCTCGGACGCCAGCTGGTCCTCGAAATGCACGCCCGCAGCGCCCGCCTCAATGAAGGCCTTCATGATCTCAAAGCTGTTCAAGGGTCCGCCAAACCCCGCCTCAGCGTCTGCGACGATGGGCGCGAACCAGTCGCGCTTCGCCCCGCCTTCGGCATGCTCGATCTGGTCGGCGCGCTGGAGGGTGCGGTTGATCCGACGGCAAAGTTCAGGAGCGGCGTTGGCGGGATACAGCGACTGGTCGGGATACATCGCCCCGGCCGTGTTGGCGTCCGCCGCAACTTGCCAGCCCGAGAGATAGATGGCCTTCAGCCCCGCGCGGACCATCTGCATCGCCTGATTTCCGGTCACGGCTCCCAGGGCGTGGACGAAGGGCTCGTCGTGCAGCAGGTCCCAAAGCCGGTTGGCCCCACGCGTCGCCAGAGTGTGGGTGATCGGGACCGAGCCACGCAGCCGCAGCACGTCGTCCGGCGTGTACGGCCGCTCGATCCCGTCGAAGCGGCCGGCGGGCGAAGGCACGAGGTCTGCGAAGGTCGTCATCGTCTGTCTCTGCTGCTCGGCCGGGGGACCGCCAGACGATTGAACACGCTAAGGTCACGAATTATACAGACGACGGCCAACCTTCTTGGTCAGTTTGTCATATTATGACTCTTGCATATGGGTCATTTTGTGACTTAATGCCGCATGGACGCGATTCCTGACCGCAAACTGTTTCTCGGCGGGCGGCTTAAAAGGCTGCGGCGGGAGCTGGGCCTGACACAGACGGCGATGGCCGCCGACCTCGGGGTTTCGCCAAGCTATCTCAATCACATCGAGCGCAATCAGCGGCCAGTTTCAGCCCAGTTGCTGCTGCGGCTCGCCGACACCTACGACATTGACCTTCGCACCTTTGGTCAAGCCGGCGGCTCGGCGTCGGAGGCGGAACTTACCGAGGCCCTGTCTGACCCCGTGTTTGGCGGACTGATGGTGCCGCGCCATGAGATCGTCCAACTGGCGGAGGACCAGCCCGCGGCGGCGGACGCCCTCCTCCGCCTTTACCGCGCGTTCTCCGGCCAGCGAAGCCGCGTCGATGGCTCTGAACCCGGAGGCGACAGCCCTCCCGAATGGGTGCGGG
>DASRWP010000444.1:0-8490 GCA_035654535.1 Brevundimonas sp. | reverse complement strand
GATTCAGGAGACCGGCAAGCGTCCGACGGCCGGCCTTGACCGCAACCTCGCCTACCTCAGCCTCGTCGAGACGCTCTACGGCTATCCGCTCGATGGCGTGGTCCTGACCATCGGCTGCGACAAGACCACGCCCGCCTGCCTGATGGCCGCGGCGACGGTCGATATCCCCGCCATCGCCCTGTCCGTCGGACCGATGCTCAACGGCTGGCACGCGGGCAAGCGAACCGGCTCGGGCACGATCATCTGGCGGGCCCGGCAGATGCTGGCCGCGGGGGAGATTGATTACGACGGGTTCCTTGAGCTGGTCGCGTCGTCCGCGCCCTCGGTCGGCTACTGCAACACGATGGGCACGGCCACGACGATGAACTCGCTGACCGAGGCGCTGGGCATGTCCCTGCCCGGCTCAGCCGCGATACCCGCACCGTACCGGGAGCGTGCGCAGGCGGCTTATGAGACGGGCCTGCGCATCGTCGACATGGTGCGCGAGGACCTGAAGCCCTCCGACATCCTCACCCGGGACGCCTTCCTCAACGCCATCGTGGTCAACTCTGCCATCGGAGGCTCGACCAACGCGCCGATCCACCTGATCGCCATGGCCCGCCACGCCGGGGTGGAACTGACACTGCAGGACTGGGAGGACCACGGTCTGCATGTGCCCCTGCTGGTCAACCTGCAGCCCGCCGGAGAATACCTGGGCGAGGACTACTTTCACGCCGGCGGCGTGCCCGCGGTGATCAACGAACTCACGCCGCAGGGCCTGATCCGACAGGACACGCTGACGGTCACCGGTCGAACCCTCGGCGAGAACTGCGCGGGCAGGACCGTTGTCCTGAGCGAAGTCATCCGGCCCTTCGACGACCCGGTGAAGGCGGACGCGGGCTTCCGGGTGTTCACCGGCAATCTGTTCAACACCGCCATCATGAAGTTGAGCGTGATCAGCCCGGAGTTCCGGGAGCGCTACCTCTCCAACCCCGACGACCCGAACGCCTTCGAGGGCGAGGCGGTCGTGTTCGACGGGCCGGAGGACTATCACGCCCGTATCGACGACGAGAGCCTCGGCATCACCGAGACCAGCCTGCTGTTCATGCGCGGGGCCGGTCCGATCGGCTATCCCGGCGCGGCGGAAGTCGTGAACATGCGGCCGCCCGCCTATCTGATCAAACAGGGCGTTCACGCCCTCGCCTGCATCGGGGATGGCCGTCAGTCAGGGACTTCGGGGTCCGCCTCGATCCTGAACGCCTCCCCGGAGGCCGCTGCAGGCGGAGCCCTGGCGCTGCTGCGCACGGGCGACCGGGTCCGCATCGATCTCAACACCGGACGCGCCGACGTGCTGATCTCAGACGCCGAACTGGCCGAGCGACGCGCCGCTCTGGAGGCCGCCGGCGGGTATGCCTATCCCGCCCACCAGACGCCATGGCAGGAAATCCAGCGCAGTATGGTGGGCCAGCTCGAGACCGGCGCGGTGCTGGAGCCGGCGGTGAAATACCACAGGATCATCGACCGCTTCGGCCTGCCCCGCGACAGTCACTGACTACAGCTTCGCCAGCGCAGGAGGCAGGCCCGGCGTCTCCACCCGCACCCGGAACAGTCCCCCCAGCGTGGGCTGCTCAGCACGCCGGTCCGCGTTCCCGAGACATGCGGTGGTGCAGTAGAGCGTCCTGAGGTCGTCGCCGCCAAAGGCCGCCTTGGTGACCGTCCTCACCGGAAACCGGATTGTTCCGATGCGCTGGCCGCCAGGCGAGAACTTCGCCACTCCCGACCCGTTGAACAGGCCGACGTGGACTACGCCGCCCGAGTCCACGCTGGGCCCGTCGGCGTAGCCATCCTCGGTCTCGGCAAACAGCCGCTTGCCGCTGAGCACGCCGTCAGAGTGGTCGAAGGCGTATATCCGCCGTTCGGTCGTGTCGTTGTGATAGAGCGTCCGCCCGTCCGGGCTCATGGCCGGACCGTTGGTGACGCGGTAGCCGTCGTCGTGTCGTGTGATCTGACCGCGGTGATAGCGATACAGGGCCCCGGACACCGTCTTCTCGCTGTCGTCCATCGAGCCGAACCACAGCGATCCGTCCGGGGCGACGAAACCGTCGTTGAGCCGGTTCTGCGGCCGATCGGGCTCGACCTGCGTGATCAGTTCGAACCCGCCGTTTGACGGATCGAACCGATGCAATCCGGTGCGGACGCCGCAGATCAGTGAACCGTCCTCAGCAGGCAGGGCGAAACCGGTCTGGTCGGGCGTGTTCCACGAGGCCCGTGAGCCGTCTTCGCCGTAGCGGTGCAGCTTGCGCCCCTTTATGTCGACGAACCACACGCACCGCTCACGCGCCGACCACGCCGGGCCCTCGCCCAGCTCCGCCCGTAAGTCCCATACAAGTTCCGGCTCTTCCAATGGCCGCTCCTCCCGCTTCAGCAGGTGAAGAAGCGGAAGCGGATACGGTTCCGATAGACCTGCCCGGGATCGAGACGGATCGAGCCGAACGCGGGCTGGTTCGGAGTGTCCGGAAACATCTGCGGCTCCAGCACCACCGCATCACCCTGCCGGTACAGCCGCCCCGATTTGCCGGCGGACGAGCCATCGAGAAAATTGCCCGAGTACATCTGAACGCCGGGCTGGTCCGACCACAGCTCCATGGCGCGGCCCGACACCGGATCCTCCAGGCGGGCGATCGGGCGCAGCTCCGGGGTCGGTTCCCGGCTGACAACCCAGCAGTGATCATACCCCTTGCCGAGGGCGATCTGCTCGTCCGATGCGTCTCTCACCCTCAACCCCACCGGCGTCGGCCTGCGAAAATCGAAGGGTCCGCCGTCGACGCTGCGGAATTCACCCGTCGGAATGGCGCTGCGGTCCGTGGGCAGATACTCGGCTGCATGCAGCGTCAGGAGATTTCCCATCGCTCCGGCGGACGCGCCCTCCTCCGCCATGTTCCAGTAGGCGTGGCTGGTGATGTTGACGAGCGTCGGCCTGTCCGTAGTCGCGGCGTATTCGAGCGACAGCACCCCATCCGCCGAAAGACTGTAGACGGCCGTCGCCGTCAGTTCGCCGGGATAGCCTTGATCCCCGTCAGGGCTGACGCAGCGAAGGGTGACTCCCGGCGCCGGGCCGTCAGTCAGCGTGACGATCTCCCAGACCCGACGATCCAGACCGGCGTGTCCGCCATGCAGCGAGTTCGGTCCATCGTTGACCGGAACGACGCGCGCGATCCCGTCGAGCGTGAAGCGGCCTCCTGCGATGCGGTTCGCCACCCGGCCGACGGTCACGCCGATGTACGCGCTCTGGTCGAGGTAGCCGGAGAGGTCCGCGAATCCCAGCGCCACATCCGCCAGCGATCCGGCCCGATCGGGCGCCAGCACGGACTGAATGGCCGCCCCCAGCGTGAGAATCCTGACCTGCACGCCGGAGGCAGCTCTTAGGGTGACGACCTCGACAGGCTCGCCCCCGGCCGTGCGGCCGAAAGGCGCGCGGGTCGCTGCCGCAAAGGACCGGGATGACGATTGCATCAGACGTGGCTCGCTGGCCCCCTGCGGGACGGTCCCGGTCTAACGCCCGCTCGCTGGAACAGCTGCCGCCGCCGTGCATCTCGCAGCGTCTAACCGGCTCGGCGCGACGGCTTCCGTGAACGCCCCGCAGAATGAAGTGACCTGCAACCGGTGCGTTTCCGATTGCCGACACAGGAACCGACTCAGGTCGTGGGCGCTCCTCGCTCGACGGAGTTCGGAAATGTCTGCACAAACAGAAGCCGCCATGGTCACTGCTGAAGACATGCGCGAAAAGGCGCGGCGCTGGCAGTCCCGCGCCGCGGCGGCGGTCGATCCGAGGCAGCGGCGGATGTTTGAACAGCTCGCCGCGGATTATGAGGCGGCGGCGATCCCGGCCCGCCGCCACGGCGCCTGATGCGCAGACAGGCTCGCGTCACGCTCACGGGTGAACCACTCAGGTCCCGCAGGGCTGCGATGCGGCAGATAGCGCTGGCTCACTTCCAGCCTAACGCCGCTGGATAACCGCGCCGATCGCCGCGATGCGTTCCACGTCACGATAGGCCGGACGACGCAGCATGCCGCCGAACACATCGGGATCCAGTTCCTCGTAGGTCATGGTGAAGTCTGAACCCAGACGACCTTCGAGACCGTCCCGCACCACGTCCCGGCCTTCGACCATCGGGCTGCCGGTATACAGCACCAACCGCCCCTTCGCCGTCAGACGCGGCAGGCTCTCTTCGACCCACTGCAGGCCCAGCTCCGCCCCATAGAGATCGCCGCCGTCGCGGTAGATACGGCCGCCATCGCCGGCCACATAGGGCGGATTGGCTACGATCAGGTCGAATGCGCCGTCCACCGGGACCAAACCCTTGCCTTCGACCCCATGCACGGCCGCTTTCGCATGGGCTGCGTTGATCCGCAGGCAGCGCAGCGCCGTCGGGTTGATGTCGGTCCCCCATACCTCGGCATCCGGTCTACGCGCGGCGATGGCGAGGGCGCCCGCTCCGGCCCCGCAGCCGATATCGACGGCCCGAGAGACCGGACCGCCCTCGCGCAGCGTGGTATCGATCAGTCTGACGAAGCGATAGCTGTCCGGTCCGAGGAAGACTGCGTTCCGGCTGTTTCCGGCCGCTGAGTGAATATGCAGGCGGCCATCCAGCGTGCTGACGCGCACCGTCAACTTGAGCGCGTCATGCACCTGGGCCAGCACACCGGCGCCCCGCAAATCTTCAAGCAGTTGCGCGGGCAGATCGTCCCTACCGAACAGCCGCGACCAGCCGAATATGTCTCTCAAGTCGCCGACGCGAGCGCGCTCGAACCGACTCGACACCAGGCGGTGCGTCGTCGGGGTCGGCACGACGAATTGGTAGTCGCTCTCGCCGAGGAAGCGGAGAACCCGCCCCAAGGCCTCGTCCTGCGCCCCGGGTTGCTGCGTCAAGCCGTCCTCAGCTGCAGGGTTTCACCCCACAACTGCTCGCGGTAGCAGTCGTAGCAGGCGGCGCCCGCCATAAGCCGCATGACTGCGCCCTCGGCCAGGCTGCGGATCACGTCGGGTCGGTCTTCCGCCAATGGCGTCAGGACTTCCTCGTTCCACGTCCGTGAATGCTCCACATCCAGAGTGGCGTGGAGCGCGTAGTATTTGCGTTCCGGTCCGACGCCCAGCCGTTTCAGGCCGCGCGCGACATGGTCGGCCCGCCACGGCGCCGTCAGTTCGACCGCCCCCAGCGCTCCGAGCGCATGAAAGGCGTATCGACGAGTGGTCGAGAAGGCCACAAGGACATTGCCCAGCGCCAGCGAAGGCCAGACGGTCTCCTCGATGGTCGGGTGAAGATCGAGATGCTGCGCCAGTTTGGCCAGCATCGGTCCGTGCATCCCCGCCATGCTGCCCCGGCCCATCTCATCCCAATAGTTGCGGGCGAGCTCAAGCTTGGGGCGGTCCGGCATCTTCACCTGCGCCATGGCGACCAGATCATCGAAGCCCGCTTCGCCGGCCACTTCCTGCAGCAGGAACCAGCGCATTTGATCGAGGTCGGCTTCCTCGGCCAGCCACGGGAACAGCGGATCGTTTTCGCCGGGGCCGGCGCCCTGCAGGGCCTCGAACCATGCGACGAACGCCTTGGGCGTGTCGGGCAGGTCGGCAAGCCATGGCTCTGCCGCCACGCGGGCGCGTTCGATGTAGGCTCCCTCAAGCAGGATGAGATCCGAGTCCTCGCGGGCGTCTGCGGCCCAATCGGCATAGGGGGTTGTCGGCTTCAGGCGGCGATGGTTCCACCCGGCGATCCGCTGGTGGAAGTCCGACGGGCTGGCCGATCCAGGGCGCAGCGCAGTGACAGCGTCCTGGACGCGCATGGTTGATCCTCCGCTTGGTGAGTGCGGATTACGCGGCAGCCCTCGAATGGTTCCCGCTGTAGAAACAAAGGCTTGCATCGCCTCTGTGTCCACATTCCGACTCTGGAACCCGGAGGATCGACGGTCCGTTCCCGCCGCGTTCAGCAGGAATTCTCATGCAACACCCCGGATTCACATGGACTTTAAGGCGCGACGGCGACGGGTGGTCGTGGGCCGCGCATGGCGTCAATGGATGCGGCGCCCTCAAGGGCCGCGCCCGCTCGCGCGCAGAAGGCGCTGCATGCCTCGCGCGCGCAATGTCGCAGGCGGTGCTGGGATCCGACGGACGAGCCGCCGCCTGACATGGACGGCGGCATGATGGTTTCGGGATGCCGGTCTACACGGGATCGCGGAAGGGGGCGCTCAGGAACGGCGAGCGTGCTGCACCGAACCGCCACGCCGTCTCCGCACCCTTGGTGATGCCGATGCGGGTTCCGACGGCGACCTCGGTCCCGCCGAGGGTCGGCGGGGTGAGGGCGAACGGACGTGCGTCGAGCGCCGCCCCGTCGAGCTCGCCGGTGACGCCGAGCGCCTGACAGAGGCGCCCCGGGCCGGCGCACAGGCGCCGGCGATCGGCCATGCCCCGGCGCGCCATCATGGCTTCAACGCCAGCCTCAGGCTCAAGTGCGCGAACAAGAACCGCCCCACCGGTCTCTCCGGGCGCGCTGCAGACAAAGTTCAGGCACCAGTGCAGGCCGTAGATTCGATAGACGTAGGCTCGACCGGGCAGTCCGAACATGGCCGCATTGCGAGCCGTAGGCCCGCGGAAACTGTGCGAGGCGGGGTCCGCGGCGTCGTACGCCTCGGTCTCGACAATCATCCCGCCGACCCCGTCGATCATCAGCCGAACGCCAATCAGCGCCCGCGCCACGACCTCCGGCCGGCGATAAAAGAACGTCTGATCCAGTGACTGGTCCATACGGCGCTCATTCCTGATTCCGCTTTGTGTGTCACCCGCTTCCATCGGAGCCGCCTCAGTCCGTTTGCCGACAGAGGAACCGTCGCCTTGGCGATCCGATTGCCTGTCCGCGGCGACGGCCCGGCAGTCACAGGCCCTCCCCGCCTCCTACCAGGCGGCCCGTCGGGGGCCGCGCAGTCCGGATTGTCGCCTCATGCCCATCCTTCTCGTCATCGGTTTTCTGTTCACGCTCGGCTCCCTTGCCGTGCTCGGCCTCGCAGGGTGGCTGCTCGGGGACTGGTATATCGGCGAGACGCTTCTGATCGAGGGAGAGCCGGTGTTCATGCGTGAGGACTGGCGTCTATGGCTCGGCCTCGCCCTGCTCACCTGGTCGTTTCTCGGGCGATCTATCGTCCTGCTGCTTGTCGCGAAGCCAGACGGGAGACCCGCCGATCTGCGCCGACGCGGGTCGACGACCATCGAAGGCGCCACTGGCGAGAAGCTTCACGTCGAATCTTCCGGCCGCGGCCCGGCGCTGGTGCTGACCCACGGATGGGGCATGGACGCGACCATCTGGAACCGTCTGGTCGACCGGCTGTCAGGAGACCATCGGCTGATCAGCTGGGACCTTCCGGGCCTCGGCCGCTCCGGCATCGATCATCGGCAGTTCAGCCTCGAGACCATGGCGGCTGACCTGCGGCGGGTCGTGGCCTTCGCCCGCGAGCCGGTCGTTCTGGTGGGGCACAGCATCGGCGGGATGATCATACAGACGCTGGCGCGCGAACACCGCGACCTGTTCGGGTCGAGCGTGAAGGGCGTAGTCCTTTTCAACACCACTCATACCAACCCGCTTCGCACGATGGTCTTGTCGGGACTGGCGCTCGCCTTGCAGAAGCCGGTCCTTGAGCCGCTCTTCCGGGTGATGATTCCGCTGAAGCCGCTGGTGTGGCTCGCGGCGTGGCAAGGCTATCTGAGCGGCTCCGCCCATCTCGCCCACCGGCTTGGATTTGGGCCGGACGTCACGCGGGCTCAGCTGGAGCACACCACCCGATTGTCTGTCCGCAACCCGCCCGACGTGCTGGCTCGCGGCAACCTCGCCATGTTCCGATGGGACGCGACGAACGCCCTGTCAGACCTTCCCTGCCCGGTTCTGGTCGTGGGCGGGGACGTAGACATCGTCACCAAATGCGAGGCGGGCCAGCGTATCGCCACATCCACGGCCGGCGAGTTCGTGGTCGCGCCTCGTGCAAACCACATGGGATTCCTGGAACAGCAGGACGCCTACGAAGCCGCCCTCCGGGGCTTCCTCCGCAATATGGCGGAACAGCCCGCCTCCTGAAGGCCGGCTGTCTCGTCGCATTTCATGAAAGAACGGGCTCCGCACCATGGCGGAGCCCGTTTCGGACTCAGAAGCGCGCCGCTGTCGTCGTCCCTGCGGTGTCCGACTCGCGCAGCGGCCGCAGGCGACGCCAGGCGGCCAGCGCCTGACCCGTGACCTGGTCCATGTTGTAATAACGATAGGTGGCCAGCCGCCCTACGAACGACACCTCCGGCCGCGCATCCGCCAGCGCCTGATACTTCTTGAACAGCACCTGGTTCTCGGGCCGCGGGATCGGATAGTAGGGGTCGCCTTCCGCCGCCGGATACTCATAGGTGATGCTGGTTTTGGCGTGGGTCTGGCCGGTCAGGTGCTTGTATTCGGTGATCCGGGTGTAGGGCGTGTCTTCCAGCGG
>DASRWP010000443.1:0-2358 GCA_035654535.1 Brevundimonas sp. | reverse complement strand
GGAGGCGAACAGGGCGAAGATGCCCCAGCCCAGCGCGCTCCAGGTGGTGCCGGTGGCGCGGTTGCCGGCGGTCATCACGCCGCCGTTTCGCTTGAGCCGCCCAATGATGAGAAACAACACCGTCAGGAAGATCGCCGTGGCGACCAGCCAGCCGATGCCGATCGGCAGGCCGTCGGCGGCGGGCGCCACGCCGCTGATCTGCGTCCAGTGCAGCAGCGCGGCCGCGCCGTAGATGAGGCCGGCGCTCATCAGAATCGAGGCGCCCTGCATCGGCGCGTCGGCGGACTCTTCGGCGACTTGCCGCATCCATGCGATGTCGGCGGCGGGGTTGTCGGTCTTGTCGGTCATGGCGTCCTCCCGGGCGCAGGTCGATCGACCCGCGCGGTTCGGACGACGGTGTCCCATAATTACTTTATAATGTAAAGTGCTTTCTCGGGACTTCAGCCTGTCCGGATAATTCCGTCAGTCACCCGCACCGGCCATGCGGTCAGACGAGCACCCGCGCAGGGTCCGCCGACGCACAGCCCGGACGCCGGCTCGAACACCGCGCCGTGCCAGCCGCACAGGATCAGGGAGCCGTCGGGGATCAGGTAGCGATCAAGCTCGATGGCGAGGGGGAAGCCCTGGTGCGGGCAGCGGTCGACATAGCCGCTGACCTCGCCGCGCCGCCGCACGACGAAGCCGTGGAAGAAGGCATCGCCGATCTGGAGCACGAATCCGCGCGAGCCGGGGTCGGGAATGTCGTCCTCAGCGCATAGGGCCACGCCGGGCGGGGTCGTCCAGACCCGGCGCCGCTCAGCCGGGACCGGAGCGTCGCTCAATGCCGCTCTGCCTTCAATGGACGCGACAGCAAATCCTCGATCACGGCCTCGACCGTGGTCTCCCCGCTCAGAAGGGCGGCGACGGCGAGAGAGATCGGCATATCGACGTCCATCTTCGCAGCCAGTTCGCGAACGGCGGGCGCACTCTCGTAGCCCTCGGCGACCGAGCGCTTACCGGCCAGCGCCTGCTCGACGGTCTGTCCCTGTCCAAGAGCGAGCCCGAGGCTCATGTTGCGCGACTGGGGGCTGGAGCAGGTCAGCACCAGATCGCCGAGGCCGCACAGGCCGGCCACCGTTTCGGCCCGCCCACCGAGAGCGACGCCCATCCGGGTCATCTCCGCAAAGCCGCGGGTGATCAGGGCGGCGTGGGCGCTGCGCCCCAGCCCGCGCCCCTCGGCCATGCCGCAGGCGATCGCCAGCACGTTCTTGATCGCGCCCCCGACCTCCGCCCCGATAAGGTCGGATGCGAGGTAGGGGCGGAAGCCCGGCGCCGACAGCGTCTCCATCAACGCCTCACCCAGCGCCTCGTCGGCGCAGGCGAGGGTGACGGCCGACGGCAGCCCCCGCGCCACCTCGCCGGCGAAGCTGGGTCCCGACAGCACCGCCGCGGGCGCCTTCGGCAGCGTCTCCGCGAGGACATCCGTCATCAGTTTCAGCGAGCCCCGCTCCACGCCCTTGGAGCACAGGACCACCGGCACCGCGCGATAGTGTGGGGCGAAGGCGGTAAGGGTGGAGCGCATATGCTGGGCTGGCGGCACCGCGAGGATCATGTCGCAGGACGCGAGGTCGGCCAGCTCGGCCGTAACCGAGACGCGGTCTTCCAGACGCACGTCCGGCAAAAAGGCTTCGTTGACCCGGCGCGTACGGATGCTCTCGACCACCTCGGGCTCACGCGCTTGCAGCAGGACGTCCAGCCCGGCCCGGGCCGCGACCTGCGCCAGGGCCGTGCCCCAGGCGCCCGCGCCGATGACTCCCGCTGTCCTGAACCGCATGCGTTACTCCCTAGGCCTTGGCGCCCTTGCGGCCCGGCGGGTGGACCGGGTCGGCGAGCGCTCTGTCTTCATCAAGCGGCCAGCGCGGCCGGGCGGCGGTGTCGATGTCGGAGACCAAACCCTTTCGCAAACGCTCGGCTCCGGCAAGGGCGATCATCGCTGCGTTATCGGTGCAATAGGCCATCGGCGGCGCAAGAAAGGCGAAGCCGTTCCGGCGGGCCGTCTCCTCGAGCGTCGCGCGGACCGTCCGGTTGGCGGCCACCCCGCCGGCGACGACGAAGAGCCGGTGGTCGTGGTGTTCAGCATAGGCCTTGAGCGCGCGCTCCGACCGCTCGCTGAGCTGGCGCGCGATGGCTGTCTGAACCGCATCGGCGAGGTCGGCGCGATCCTGCTCCGACCCGCAGGCCTGCGCGAGGCGGGACGTGGACGTAAATTGACGTCCTATCCCTCGGTGAAGACTGACTTGATCAACGCGGGCGCGAACTGGGTGGACCAGGAAGTCGTGGTCGACAACGGGCTCGTGACTAGCCGCAAACCCGCCGACA
>DASRWP010000442.1:0-2067 GCA_035654535.1 Brevundimonas sp. | reverse complement strand
CGGGTGACGGCGATGGTCGGGCGGATGTCGACGCCGTCGCGGATTTCATCGGCGAAATCCTCGGCGACGCGCGCGCCCCAGGGGTCGAGCGAGACGATCTTCGATGGGTCGCTCCACTGCGGGAACGGGCCCATCGGCGTGGTCGGAGAGGTGTTGGTCAGGTCCGGTCTGTTGTTGGCGCTCATCGCGCCAGACGAGACGGCCAGGGCGCGATAGACGGAATAGGCCCCGCCGTGGGCGCCGATGGCGTTGCGGTCGCTGCCGGAATTCACGGTGCCAATGACCGGTCCCCGCTCCCGCGCGGTGGCCGCGCCCCAGTCCAGCGGGAAGCGGCCGGCGGTCCCGCCGCCGGGATGGGAGTTGAGCCTGATATGGCTCGGACGGTTGGACATGACGCCTCGCACTGGATCCGGCCTGTTCTTGTTCTGCGCCGGACCCGTCAGGACACACCCGATAGAAGCGACTGTCCAGAGGTGCTGAACGACTCCGGTCCACCCGCGTTTCCCCGGCGAACACGGAGTGCGAACCATGGCTGCCCGACCCACCTGGCAGGGACATCTGAAGCTGTCGCTGGTGACCTGCCCGGTCGCCCTCTACACCGCGACCTCGACCGCCAGCCACATCAGCTTCCATCTGATCAATCCCGAGACCAACAACCGCATCCGGATGGTGACGACTGATCCCGAGACCGGGCCGGTCGAGCGGTCGGATCTGGTGAAGGGCTATGAGGTGTCGAAGGACGAATACGTCCTGTTCGACGACGCCGACTTCGACAAGGTCAAGCTGGAGTCGACCCGGACCATCGACATCGGCGAGTTCGTCGACGAGCACGACATCGACCGCCTGTACTGGGACAGCCCCTTTTATGTGGTGCCCGAGAAGGGGGTCGGGACCGAGGCTTTCGCCGTGATCCGGGACGCCATGAAGGCGGCGGGCAAGATCGCCATCGGCTGTCTGGTTTTGCGGGGCCGCGAGCGGCAGATCGCGCTCGAGGTGCGGGGCAAGGGACTGGTCGCCTACAGCCTGCGCCCGCACGAGGAGGTGCGGGACACGGCGGACTATTTCGACGACATCCCGGAGGTGAAGGCCGACAAGGACATGGTCGAGATCGCCACCCGCATCATCGCCCAGAAGGAAGCGGAGTTCGACCCATCCCAGTTCAAGGACCGCTACGACGACGCCTTGCGCGAGATGATTGCGGCCAAGCAGAAAGGCGGCAAGTCTCTGGTCGAGGCGCCCGAGCCCGACGACACCAATGTGGTGGACCTCATGGCCGCCCTGCGCGCCAGCCTGAAGGGCCCGGCCGGCGGTGGCGCAAAGGCTCCGGCCAAGAAGGCGGCGCCGGCAAAGAGGCCCGCGGCGAAGAAGAAGGCGGCCTGAGACCGGCGGCATAACGCCCCGCCTGCCTGTCCCGGCTTGACCGTGCGGGACGGCTCGCGGCTGATCGGGCCATGAGGCAGGTTGATCAGGCGGCTGTGGTCATCGGCGCATCCGGCGGCGTCGGTCGGGCGATCACGGAGGCGCTGGAGCGATCGGGCCGATTCGCCGCCGTGCACGCGCTGTCGCGCTCCGGCACGGGACTCGATCTGGAGGATGAGGCCTCCATAGCCGCGGCCGCCGCCTGGGTGGGAGAAGGGCCGGCTCCGGGGCTTGTCTTGGTGGCGACGGGGGTGCTGCACGCGCCGTTCGAGCCGGAGCGCAGCTATCGCGGCCTGAGTGCGGATCATATGCTGCGCGACTACCGCATCAACGCCGTGGGCCCGGCGCTGGTGGCCAAGCATTTCCTGCCGCTGGCGCCACGCGACCGGCGCTTCGTGTTCGCGGCGCTGTCGGCGCGGGTCGGCTCGATTTCCGACAACCGGCTGGGCGGTTGGCACAGCTATCGGGCGTCCAAAGCGGCGCTCAATATGGTTCTGCGCAATCTGGCGGTGGAGGTGGCCCGCACCCATCCGCAGGCGGTCATCGCCGGCCTGCACCCCGGCACCGTCGACACGGGTCTGAGCGCGCCGTTCCAGAGAGGCGTCGCGCTGGAGAAGCTGTTCACGCCTGCGACCTCGGCCGAGCGCC